>JBLHQQ010000048.1:0-11235 GCA_047625245.1 Candidatus Azotimanducaceae bacterium | reverse complement strand
TTCGAGGAGATGCATAAATCATGAGTGAAGCAAAGCAATTTAAGTATATCGGTACTCGAAGCATCAGGCCCGATGGATTTGACAAGGTCACTGGACGGGCGAACTATGGTGCGGACATGAGTCTGCCCGGCATGATTTGGGGTAGGACATTACGCAGCCCCCACGCCCACGCAAAAATTAAAAGCATTGATACCTCCGCAGCGGAAGTTTTGGATGGCGTTTTCGCCATAGCAACCCATGCTGATCTACCGGCAGTCGCAAATATTTCCATCGAAGCCGGTGAAGGCAGTTCAAACCTGGTTGATCTAGCCCAAAATGTATTTGCCAAGGATAAGGTTTTGTATCACGGGCACGCCATCCTCGCAGTTGCAGCTCGAACTGAAGCGATTGCTGAACAGGCAATCGACCTGATCAAAGTCGAATATGAAGTACTCAAACCGGTATTAGATGTTCGTGATGCGATGGCGAAAGACGCCCCCATTCTGCATGACAATATGTTTACTGAAGGGCTGGCTGAAAAGCAGACGACAGCTTCTAACGTCGCAACCCGTCATGAGTTTAAGTTGGGAGATGTCGAAGCAGGGTTTGCGGCTGCGGACGTGATTGTAGAGCGTGACTTTTATACGCCTACCGTTCACCAGGGTTATATCGAACCCCACGCCTGCCTGGGTCGTTATGATGAGAATGGCCAATCCATGATTTTTTGTTGCACTCAGGGTCATTTTGACGTTCGAGCTAGCACAGCGGCACTGTTGAAAATGAACTTGAGTCAATTAAAAGTCATCGCGAGTGAAATTGGCGGCGGTTTTGGTGGTAAAACGACGGTTTATCAAGAGCCTGTATCGTTAATCCTCTCTAGGAAATCTGGCCGACCCGTAAAAATGGTGATGGATCGCGATGAAGTCTTCAAAGCATCTGGACCTGGCTCTGCTTCGCGGCTTTGGGTCAAGGTTGGCGCTAAGAATGATGGGACGATCACGGCAATGCAGGGCCGATTCCATTATGAGGCTGGTGCCTTCAAAGGCTCACCGGTCATGATGGGGTGTATGACGGCCTTTACACCGTACAACCTTGAAAATGTCCACGTCGAAGGTTTTGACGTCGTCGTCAACAAGCCCAAAGTGGCTGCCTATCGAGCACCCGGGGCACCTCAGGCCGAGTTCGCAGCGGAGATGGTCGTCAACGAAATTGCCGAGAAAATAGGCATGGACCCAATTGAGCTGCGCCTCAAAAACGCTGCGGCTGAAGGGACCCAAACAATTTATGGGCCGAAGCTTAAGCGAGTAGGTTTGGTTGAATGCCTCGAGGCCGTGCGCGACTCAGAGCACTACAATTCTGTATTGAAAGAAAATCAGGGACGGGGCGTGGCAGCAGGCTTTTGGTTTAACGTCGGCGGGCAATCGAGCGTTAACCTGAATATGAACCCCGATGGTACCGGTACAATTGTAGAGGGATCGCCAGACATCGGCGGATCTCGTGCTTCAATGCAGCTAATGGCGGCAGAGGAAATGCAAATGCCTGCTGAAAATTTCAAGCCCATTATTGCTGACACAGAAAACGTAGCATTTAGTGCCGGAACCGGCGGTAGTCGAACAACTTTTGCCACGGGTATGGCAGTCATTGAAGCAGCCCAGGACGTGATTCGACAAATGAAGGAACGCGCCGCTGCCGTCTGGAATGTTACCGCCGAACAGGTTGAATGGGCTGACGGTGTGGCTATCAATACGGCAGGTGAAGACCGACTCACTGCGAAGCAAATATGCAAGGGAGCCGACCGGACCGGTGGTCAGATTTCTGGGCGCGGCAACATTAACGCTCGAGGTGCGGGACCTAGTTTCGCCGTCCATCTCTGTGATGTTGAAGTCGATAAAGAAACTGGAAAAGTTGATGTTATTCGGTACACCGCGGCCCAGGACGCTGGGAAAGCGATTCATCCCAGTTACGTCGAAGGTCAACTGCAGGGTGGTGCGGTTCAAGGCATTGGTTGGGCTCTGAACGAAGAGTATATTTACAGCAAAGATGGTCTACTCGAGAATGCTGGATTTCTGGATTACAGAATTCCTCTGGCGTCGGATCTACCGATGATCGATGCGATAATTGTGGAAGTTCCTAATGCATTCCACCCTTACGGCGTTCGAGGAGTTGGCGAATCGGGTATTATTCCACCTTTAGCCGCTGTCGGCTTCGCGGTGAGCAACGCTATAGGTATTGTCGTGACTGAACTTCCTTGCTCTCCGCCGAGAGTCCTGAAGCTGGTCCAAGACAATTCTTAAAGACAAAGCTTAAACCGTGGCAATTGTGATGTTCTCCAGTGAACTGCAACAGTTCACTGGAGAAGCCAGCATTTCAATCGAAGCGGCAGATTACCGTTCATTGATCGCAGCTTTGTGTGAACAGTACGTCAAATTGGATCGCAGCTTGTTAACAGAAATGGCAGTCGCGATTGACGGGGTCATCATTGTTGACCCATTACTCGAGTCGATTTCTCACGATAGTGAGATTCACTTTCTGCACTTTGTTGCGGGAGGCTGAATGCTAGATCAACGCCGCTCAGAGTTTGGCACGCTTTCCAACGGTGAGTCTGTCGACCAGTATCAACTAGAAAACGAATGTCTCGAATTGTCTGTGAGTAATTATGGATGTCGACTCGTATCGCTTCGTTATAAGGCCTTGAATCAACAATTAGTGATGGGACAATGGTCTTTGTCAGAATATCAAGAAGACACGAGCTACTCTGGCGCAGTAGTGGGTCGCACCTGCAACCGTATCAATGAGGCCCAATTCGAATTGGAAGGGGTTCGGTACGCACTAGACGCAAACGAGGCGTCCCATCATCTACACGGAGGCTCTCACGGATTTCACAATCGGTGTTGGACCGCTCAGACCATGGCCGATGGCATAGTCTTCGAGACAACGTCAGATCACGGAGAGGGTGGATATCCAGGATTTGTGAAGGCGAGCGTTAAGCTAAGTTTGCAAGGTAGTCGTCTGATTTATGACTACCGTGCGTCGGCGGATCGACTGACTTATGTCGATATGACCAATCATACCTATTTTTGCCTTGATAACAGCGGCTCAATTCTAGACCATCAATTGCGTATTTCTAGCCATCAATATATCCCAGTGAACCAATCACAGATTCCAACCGGAGAGATTTTACCCTGTCAGGACACGCCTTTCGATTTTTCTCGTCGGAAACCGGTTGGGCAAGATATTCACGATGATCATCCGCAATTGGCGATTGGTCGCGGTTACGACCATAGTTATTTACTAGACTCAACAAAGGACATTGTCGCAGAACTTTATTCTCCTCTAAGCCATATCCTCATGAAGGTCGAGTCGGATGCTCCAGCTGTCCAGCTGTATACGGGCAACCATCTCAATGCGGTTCATTCCAGTCTTTGTTTAGAAACTCAGCATTTGCCAAATGCCTGTAATCAACAAGGCTTCTTGAAATCGTTAGTAAAACCAGGTTCTCCTTTCGAGAGTCGTACAGTCTTCGACTTTTCAGTGAGTCATTGAATGTCTATTCGCGAGCGTTTCGCTAATCAGTTCACGACATCAGGCGAAGCTGAGTTTCTCTCTCCTGGCCGAGTTAATTTGATCGGTGAGCATATTGATTACTGCGGTGGCCTTGTGCTGCCAATGGCGATTAACCGTGGTAGTCGCGCAGTAGCAGCGAAAAATGGAGATAGGGTTGTGAGGGTCTACTCTGAGCGCTTCGATGAACTTCGAGAGGTTCCGCTTCGACCAGGGCAAGCAACGGGACACTGGAGCGACTTTGTCGTGGGAGTGGTCAGCCTGCTCATTCAACAGCAGGAACTTGTTGGAGTAGATTTGTATGTGACAGATGATATCAGTGCAGGGGGGCTAAGTAGCTCCGCTTCGTTCGCATTGCTTGTGTCTCATGCGCTGCTTTGGGCTATCGATGCGGAACCCATTGAAAGCAGAAATAAGCTTCAGCTAGCTCAGCTATGTCAGAAGGTGGAGCACGAGTTTATGGGCGTGAATTGCGGAATTATGGACCAAGCATCTATCGCCCTAGGTGGGGTGATTATGCTCGATTGCGCCGACCTCACTTTTAAACGCGTCTCAGCAGATTTTGCCGATTACTCCCTGTTGGTGATGGATACCCAGCACGAGAGGACTCTGGCGGGTTCAAAATATAATGAACGTGTTGCGGAAATCACTCAAATACTCGATCAAATCGGTAAACCTTTTGGTCTGAACAACCTTTGCGAGCTTGAGCTTTCTGACCTTGATCGGGCACTTTCTAAGCTTAACGGAGCAAGTCTTAAAAAGCGTTTGAGGCATGTTGTTAGCGAAAACGATCGAGTGGTACTGGCGGGTCAAGCTCTTGAAAGCCAGCAGCTTGAGCGCTTTGGTGAGCTGATGAATCAAAGTCATGATTCTTTGCATAATGACTATGAAGTCACTGGCAATGCGTTGAATGAGATTGTGACGCTGAGTCGTTCGCAAACGGGCTGTATTGGAGCTCGAATGACCGGTGCGGGGTTTGGCGGCTGCGCGCTGGCGCTGGTCTTAAGCAGCGAAGTCACTCTTCATAACGAAGCAGTCACTAAAGCCTTTTTCACCAAAACAGGCAGGCAGCCAAGAATTTTTAGTGTCACGCCAGAACGTGCAGCAGGAGTGGTCTAGTCAGACCCATAGCCATCAGGGTTTTTTTGCTGCCACCGCCACGAATCGCGGCAAATATCGACAATTGTCTTCTCCGCTTGCCAGCCAAGTTCGCTTAGCGCCTTGCCAGGATCTGTGTAACTGGTGGGTATATCTCCTGGTCTTCTGGGTCCAACGGAAAATGCCAGTTTTAACTCGTTGGCTGCCTCGAACGCTTGAATGATATCCATGACGGAATAGCCCTGACCAGTGCCTAGATTATAGGTGACAAGCCCCGGGCACTTTTGTAAATGGGCCAGTGCCGCAACATGCCCCTTTGCCAGGTCCACGACATGGATATAGTCTCGAATACAGGTGCCATCGGGAGTAGGGTAATCATCGCCATTTACGGTCAGCTGCTCGCGCTTGCCAATTGCCACCTGACTCATATAAGGCAATAGATTGTTGGGGATGCCACTGGGGTCCTCGCCAATCTCTCCAGACTGGTGTGCTCCTGCCGGATTGAAATATCGCAGCCTGGCGACATTTAGCTCTGGATCTGCGTGGCAAACGTCTTCAAGGATTTTCTCGATGAAAAGCTTGGTCCTGCCGTATGGGTTTGCTGCATCGGATACCGGGCTAGCTTCCGTGATGGGGACTTCGCTGGGTTCACCGTAGACAGTGGCGGAAGAGCTAAAGATCAGATGTTTAACTTGATGTTTCTGCATATTTTGAAACAGTGAAACAGCGCCGCTGATGTTGATGTGATAGTAACTGAGTGGATTCGAAACGGATTCACCTACGGCCTTAAGACCAGCGAAGTGGATGACCGCCTCCACATTTTCTCTTTCAAAAATTTCGCTAAGACCAGCAACGTCCAATATATCGCGTTCATAAAACTGTACGTTTCGATTGGTTAGTCTCTCAACTCGATGTATCGCTTTAACTGAACTGTTGGACAAATTGTCAACGATAACCACCTCATGACCGCTGTTGAGTAGTTCAACAGCGGTGTGAGTACCAATATATCCGGCGCCCCCTGTCAGCAAAACCTTCATTTGAGTGTCAGACCCAGGTGGCTTTCGAGTTCTTCAATCGCAGAAGCAGCATCTAGAACTTTAATTGTTGTCATACCAAGTGCCTTTGCAGGTTTTAGGTTGATGCCTAGATCATCCAAAAATATGGCGTCAGCGGGTGAGATTTTCATTGCCTCACAAGCCACCTTATAGATTTCAGGGTTTGGTTTTCGGATGCCGAGTTTGCTGGACTCAATGACCACATCAAATAGCGCCATGACTTCTGCAACTGCAGTGGCCTTTTCAGCATTACCCGCCATACCAGGTCCCTTGCCTGTCTTTACATTATTGGTGATGCAACCAATAGGAATTTGAGACTTAATAATTTTTAGGGCTTTGACCATTTCTGGACGGACATCACCGGAGAGGAGTGCTAGAACATCCTGGCCTCTAACTTCATGGCCGTGAGTAAGGGATTCATCGGCAAAGAGTTGATCGAAGGTTGCAACATCAACTTCGCTGCTCTCGAACTTTGCCCAGGCGTTAGTTTCAGGGTTTATTGAGTTGATGCCTCGAATAAAATCCTTTGGCAATCCATTTTCTGATTCGAAGCGGTTAAAGGCCTCGAATGGACTAGTGGTCAGAACCCCACCGAAATCCCACAATACTGCTTTGAACATATTCTACTCACGTCAATCTCGAATGCCGCACCATATACAAATTTGCAGGGCGTTGACAATTACTCGCTGACGTTGATCTCGAACATCGCCGATTCAGGACGCGCTAAACCTCTCTGAGATCCGTCGATTGCATCAATCATTGCCTGAACGTGTGCGGCATCTGGGAATTCGGCTTTGACTTGTTTTACTGCTTCCTCAAGGCGCATTTCACGCATGAATAACATTCGGAAAGCCTTACGAACTTCGGCGACTTCAAAGGACTCAAAACCAGCCCGTTCCATCCCGACCTTATTGATGACTCTCATATGAGCGGGGAAACCCTCGGCAATAGTGAACGGTAAAACGTCCTGGACGACTCTGGACATGCCGCCCACCATAGAAGCTAGACCAATGTGACAAAATTGGTGGATAGCAGATAGGCCGCCTATATTCGCGTGGTCGCCAATGACAACATGGCCGCCTAAGGTTGCTGCGTGGGACATAACAACGTGGTTTCCTACCGTACAGTTGTGAGCAACATGGGAGTGAGCCAGCAAATTGCAATCGTTGCCAACGGTGGTCGCAGAGCCTGCTTCAGTTCCGCTATGGATACTGACAAACTCTCTTATAACGTTACGGTCGCCGATTTTTGTATAGGTAACGGTATCCGGCACGTATTTAGTGTCTTGGGATTGAATACCAATGGTCACGAAGGGAAAAATGTCGCAGTTTTGTCCAATACTTGTGTGTGCGTCGACCACGACGTGGGATCGCAATCTACTATTGCCACCTATTTCAACATGAGCGCCGATAGTGCAAAAGGGGCCGATGCTGCAATTTTCTCCGATTTTGGCGGTCTCGTGGACAACAGCCTGAGGGTCAATATGTATCATAGGGATGCCTTACTAATTATTGTTGTTACATCAGCCTATGACATTCCTAACATAGATTGAGTTCCCTATATTCGGACCTGACCCTAGAGCTGGTTGTTAATAGTTATCGCCTGCCCAACAGATATGCAATGTGCACGAACTAACAGTATAATAAAGTCGCAAAATGTTGCGCGGCAGCATATTTGGATTAGCATAATGAATGATTCAAAGCAAAGCCAAATTTGACATTAGAGCTGAAATTACGCTTCTGTAATGTTTTATTTTCAAGGTGCGATGATATAATTTCGTTAATTGCAATGACAGGTAATAATGTCCTGTCTACACCCCAGTGCGTTGTAACGGAAATTTCCGTCAGCGGTAAGGTAGGTTCTTCCATGTATTTAGAACAAGTGTCTTTAGGACAATTGTCACTAAGACAAAGGTAAGATCGAACTGATCCGTCCACAGAACGCACTTACAAAAAAGAATGATTGTCTATGAGCAACGAAAAGGTCGTCCTTGAGCTTGACCGATCCCTGGTGGATAAACACAGTTTCAATCGAGAAGAACTATTGTCATGTGGATACGGCACATTATTCGGCCCGGGTCGTGCCCATCTTCCGATTGATGAAATGTTGATGATCGATCGGATCATCGAAATTAACGAAACTGGCGGCAAAAAGGGTAAGGGTAAAATTGAAGCCGAACTCGATATCAACCCGGATTTATGGTTCTTCAAATGCCACTTCATCGATGATCCTGTCATGCCTGGATGCCTCGGACTTGATGCTCTCTGGCAGCTGGTCGGATTTTATCTGGCATGGAAGGGCAATTGGGGTGCGGGCCGAGCACTGGGATGCGGTAAGGTTGCCTTTAGGGGTCAGGTCTTGCCGACCACAAAAAAAGTGACATACGACATTGATATCACTCGAATACGGGAAGGTAATACTGTACTCGGGATTGCTGACGCGAGGGTGTTAGCTGATGGACAGCAGATCTACGTGGCTGAGGATATCAAAGTAGGGCTATTTTCTTCTTTAGATGATTTTTAGGTGATCTTATGAAACGTGCAGTGATTACCGGAATGGGGCTGGTTTCGCCTCTCGGCAACAACAAGGTTGAGACACTCGATTCGCTTATGGCGGCTCGCTCTGGAATAAAGTTTCAAGAATCCTACAAGGAAATGGGTTTACGTTCCCATGTGGCAGGAAGCATAGAGATTGACACAGAAGTGCTCATTGACCGTAAGTTACGACGTTTTATGGGAGATGCTTCCGCTTTCTCTTACATCGCGATGGTTGAAGCGATTGAAGATTCTGGACTGAGTGAGGATCAGGTTTCGAATGTGAGATCTGGGATTGTTGCAGGCTCAGGCGGTGCTTCTTCCAGCAATTTGGTTGAAGCTGCAGATATTTTGAGAGAGAAGGGTCTAAAACGCATAGGTCCCTATCGAGTCACTCGAACCATGAGTTCGACAGTATCAGCCTCTTTGGCAACCGCTTTTAAGATTAAGGGCGTCAACTATTCGATCACATCCGCTTGCTCAACCAGCGCCCATTGTATCGGTCATGCGGCGGAATTGATTCAGCTTGGCAAACAGGATGTTGTTTTTGCCGGTGGTGGAGAAGAAGAACATTGGTCGATGTCCTCGCTATTTGATGCCATGGGCGCTTTGTCCACGGCCCGGAACGATGATCCAAAAACGGCATCTCGAGCCTACGATAAAGATCGAGATGGCTTCGTGATATCCGGCGGTGGCGGCTTTGTTGTTGTGGAGGAACTGGAACATGCAAAGGCTCGAGGCGCAAAAATTTATGCCGAGCTAGTAGGGTACGGGGCAACCTCCGACGGTCAGGATATGGTGGCGCCCTCAGGCGAAGGCGGTAAACGTGCAATGGACATGGCGATGGCCACTGTTGAGGGGCCGATTGACTATATTAATGCTCATGGCACAAGTACCCCAGCCGGTGATGTGCCTGAAATTAGGGCCATTCGCGAGGTTTTTGGCTCTAATATGCCGAGAATTAGTTCTACCAAATCACTATCCGGACATTCTCTCGGCGCGGCTGGGGTCCATGAAGCAATTTACTCGATGCTCATGATGGAGAACGATTTTATTTGTGAGTCTGCCAATGTCGATGAACTAGACCCTTTGGTCGCGGATGCTCCGATTGTCCGTAGCCGAATTGATAATGCTGGAATCAGAACGGTGATGTCGAATAGCTTCGGTTTTGGTGGTACCAACGCGGTGCTAGTACTCCAAAAAATGGTCGACTCTTAAGGACTTTAGTGCAAGGCATAGTTAAGAAACTTTATGGTGTCTTTATCTGATTTTTACTATGTGCCTTTAAGCTTCGCGCCTATTCAAATAGGCAGACAGCGCAGGTTGAAATAGTTATGGGTCGATCAAAGATTGTGGTCATCGAAGATGAGCCAGATATCGTTGAGGTGATGTGCTACAACTTACAGCGAGAAGGCTATCAAGTGTCTTCCGCTACCCGTGGTGATGAAGGCTTGGAATTGGTCCGCAATCAGTCTCCTGCGCTAGTGTTGCTCGACCTGATGCTTCCAGGAATGGATGGGCTCACCGTCTGTCAACAGATTAAGTCCGACCCGTTAACTCGTTCAACCCCGGTCATCATCGTCTCAGCCAAGGGTGAAGAATCCGATGTCGTCATCGGGTTAGGCTTAGGCGCTGATGACTACATCTCCAAACCTTTTAGCCCTCGAGAAATGCTAGCGCGAGTGAAAGCCGTACTGCGTCGTGGCCCCCTTCAAGAGCAGCAGAAAAATGATCGTATTATGGTTAAGGGCCTGGTGATTGATCCTGGTCGTCACGAGGTCAGGGCATCAGGTGAACTTGTTAGGCTGACAGCGACGGAATTTAAACTTTTGCACCAATTAGCATCCCAACCGGGTCGCGCCTATAGCCGGGAGCAGCTATTGAATCGAATCGTTGGTGAGGGAGTTGTGGTGGTTGACCGAAATATAGATGTACACATTCGGTCTGTTCGAAAAAAGCTTGGGGAGCTTGGGGAAATGATTCAGACGATCCGAGGAGTGGGTTATCGATTCGTCGATGATTGACTGCGGCGTTGCTGCGGATGGTTGATGTGATCGAGATCCACAGCGGCTCTAAATAGTTCTCCCACCAAGTTGTCCACCCCCAGAGAAGTTGTTCGGGCGGCCCTTTTGAGTCGCTATTCCATCTGCAATCACTTCTATCTATGGCCTGAATATCAATCCGAATAGTATTGAGATTCAATGAGTCCGTAAAGATTTGGACTTCGCCGGTACCCTTGAGCTTTGCGCTCTACATCGCAGTAGTACTGTTGGTCAGGAGATCGCCAGCGGAGTCTCTGCGCTCGGGATAGGTGGCAATCCCGATGCATGCCCTGGAGTAAATTTCATTACCCTTAATGAGGAATGGTTTCTCGAAACTACGAAGAAATTTTCGCGCCATCTTGCTCGCATGGTCGCGTCATACATTTGAGTGAGGGCTATCGTAAACTCATCGCCTCCTAGGCGCGCTGCAATATCGAAATCTGAAATGCAATTTTTGAGGCGATGGGTGACGCCCTTTAACAACTTGTCTCCTGCATTGTGCCAAAGGCCCTTGTAAGTATGAGAAAAGTGGCCCAAACCAACGTAAAAGACGGCGTAAGGTGCGGATCTTTTTCGCGAACTTAGGACATTAGTTTTTGCTTTGAGCGAATCGATTAAACTGCTGACTACCCCTTCAAATTTGAACCGACTATAAAGCCCGGTCAGCATGTCATGGGGGGCAAAGAGGTAATCTGTTTGTCGCTACGGGAAAGTAGTGAGATATCTTTGAAAATTAGTAATCCTTTTAGGCGGGTACGTCCGAGTAACGGCACGGCAACAAGTGCTGTGGTGACCTTTCTGCTATCATTTGGTCAAAGAACGGCTTTGTTTATCTGTACGGCTTTGTTTTTGGCAATTGCTCGTGCAACCGTATGCTGGTCCCAGGTTGGCGTGGTGCTTTGGAAGTCCTTTTCAAAAATCGTCTCGAGTCCGGTGCCAATGACTTCACTATAGCGTCATCTGAGG
>JBLHQQ010000047.1:0-11245 GCA_047625245.1 Candidatus Azotimanducaceae bacterium | reverse complement strand
TCTACGTGTTCCGCTTCATTATTGGGCATTCATTTCTCCTCTCTCACTTCCAGTGCCATCATCAAATGGAGCGGCAGTATTCTCCCTCTATCTGGGATATTCAACCTAGCGCCGATTTCATTCTCATGGATGGATCACTCCTGACATAAGGTTGTCAGGAGACCTCTGCCATAATGGTGCTACTTAAATGGAGAATCTAAATGGCAAACTCAACCGAAGCGCGCTCAATCAAACATTACTTCCATCCAATGAGCCGAGCGGTCACCACTAACTGGATGCTCCAGGAGTTGGATGCGCCCTTTGAAGAGGTCTTTGTAGACTACATGCAGGGCGATAACCTGACCTCAGAGTTCCTAGCGATTAACCCCATGGGTAAGCTCCCGACCCTAACAGACGGCGACGTGGTCATCACAGAGGCTGCTGCGATCTGCGCTTATCTTGCTGACAAGTTTATCGACAAGGGCATGGCACCCAGCCTTAATTCACCACTTCGTGGACGTTACTACCGTTACATTTTATTTTCTGGCAATACCATGGAACCGATGTTCACCGTCAATCAAATGGAGGGGGCAACGTTTAATCCCCAGTCCGTCGGCTTTGGAGATTTGGAAAGGGTCATGAAGACGATTGAAGCCATGACACCGGAGAAAAACTGGATACTCGGGGAAACCTTCAGCGCCGCTGATGTGGTTTTCGGTGGCACTCTCGACTTTAGCCTCCAGTTCGGCTGGGTTAAGGAACCATCCGAAAGAGTCGCAAACTACGTCAAAAGAATACAGGCTCGCCCTGCTTATCGCGCAACGCACCCAGAATCCTGACTGATTTAGTCCTGACTTATCTTATCAATTGCCTTAAATAGAAAGCGATTAATCGGGCAGGCCCAACACACGTTTAGCAACGATGTTCATTTGGACTTCGTTGGTGCCGCCGTAAATGGTATGGGCTCTGGCACCGAGAAACTCGCGAGTTGATTCTACTTCGATACGTTTGAAGCTATCGCCTTCCCAGCCAAAACCCTGGGTGCCCATCAACTGACATTTCATTTCAGAGGTTTCTCTGGTCAGAGTTGCGCCGTAGAGTTTAAAAATAGAAGTGGCCTCGCCCGGAGTTTGACCGGAAGCATTTTCTTGCTGGGCTCGCTTCTGCGTTAATCGGAAGCTTTTGCTGTTCATCGCCATACGAATCACATCGTCCCGGGCGCCCCGGTCGGCAATTCTACCGGCGCTATCCGTGCCGATGTACTCTTTTGCAATGTCTTGCAATCGAGGAGTGGGCGCAGCTTTCCTGGATGGCGCGCCACCAATTCCACCCTGGCCTGATCGCTCATGCTGAAGTAGTCGTTTTCCAACCGTCCAGCCTCTGTTGAGTTGGCCGACCAGGTCCACCTTGTGCGCGATCGCATTATCAAAGAAGGTTTCACAAAAAGGAGACGTCCCTGAAATCAATTGAATCGGTTTTACTGAAATGCCAGGCTGATTCATATCCATCAAGACAAAGCTGATGCCCTCATGTTTGGGCACTTCAAAGTCTGTTCGTACCAATGCAAATATCCAGTCGGCAAACTGAGCACCGGAGGTCCAGATTTTTTGCCCGTTCACTTCATAGAAGTCGCCCTTGTCCTCAGCCTTCGTTCGAAGGCTTGCCAGGTCTGAACCAGCACCAGGCTCAGAGTAACCCTGGCACCAGGAGACATCTCCCGATGCAATACCCGGGATATGTTGCTTCTTCTGTTCTTCCGTGCCGTATTCCAGCAGTGTCGGACCAATCATGGAAGTACCCATTCCAGGCATCGGCAATCTGGCGTCTATCTTGCCCACCTCGTTCATCAGAACGGTCGCCTCTTCATGGGACAGACCACCGCCTCCGTATTCCTTCGGCCACATGGGGACATTCCAACCACGTTCTCCCAGGGCGTGTCGCCACTTTAGGAGCTCTGGATCCTTCATCGGTCGCTTCGAACCAATAGTGACAGTCTCACCTTTGCCCCGCGCAGAAGGCGGACAATGGTTAGCTAGAAATGACTGAACTTCTTCGCGGAATGCCTGTAAATCCATAGTGCCCTCTATCAATGCGCTGGTAGCAGATGGAACAAAGAATAAACCAGGCTTATGGGAGATCACAACGCGCATTTGTGCTGAATATACGCCCATAAAAAAGCCCCATACAGATGGGGCTTGAAAGATACATCGGACTCGCATGCATTAGGACTCTCTCACGTATAGCAGAGCCCCTGGTTTTTGCCAGTCAAAGTCGCTGAAAGGATCAAAAAATCAGATAAAGGTAACTTGCGTAACTCGCCAGGAAGATGCACCCGGCGAGTTTGCCAATACGCGCCTTGAGCAGGACAAAAAGCCACAGCACGACTGACGCACCCAGCATGACCCAGAGATCAAACCTGAGGAAAGACGGGTCAACGGGGATATCAACCATCATGGCGGTGATACCTAAGATCGCGAGAATATTAAACAGGTTGCTGCCGATCACGTTGCCGATCGCGACGTCGGAATTTTTATGCAGTGCAGCAATCACCGTGGTACTGAGTTCTGGGAGAGACGTACCAATAGCGATCAAACTTAAGCCGATCACTGACTCTGATATTCCCCAACTAGCGGCAAGTCCAATGCCACCCTCGACGATGAGATCAGCACCCAGAGGTAAGGCGACAATACCCAGCCCAATGAAGACGGCGATCATGGTGGAGGAGCTAGGTAATCCGAGCACTCTCTCTAGCTCCTCCCCTGCATCATCTAGCCCTGGCATTAAGGTTGAACCTCGCGTGGCGGAAATCAGGAAACCAATCAACACTGTCACAAGAGCCGCGCCCTCCCAAAAAGTAATCGGTTGGAACACGCAAAGTAGAATAAAAAACACCGACACTGCGATCATCAAGCCAGTCTGCTTACTCAAACCTGCTTGATTACAAATGATGGGATGAATGAGTACTGGCACACCAATGACGAGTAAAACATTGGCAATATTGCTGCCGACAACATTGCCTATGGCAATACCCGGGTATCCCGACAAGGCAGAAAAAGCCGAGACCATTAACTCTGGCGCAGAAGTGCCCATGGCGACAACAGTTAGACCAACCACCATCGGTGGAATCTTAGTCTCTCGCGCTAACCCTAGCGCACCACGTACGAGCAGATCGCCGCCCATCAACAAGTAGACGAAGCCACCAAATAGTTTCAGGAAATCTAATGCCTCATGCATCGCGAGAATTGTCTTTGCTTGCGTCTGATGCGTCGTCGGTGGAACTAATATCGGCCTGGTTTTCTTGCATGTAATCGACCAATTCGTTTAAAGACTCCCCCAAATAAGCGATTTCATCATCCCCTTCTACCGTCGCTCGCAGGTCCCTTTCGCCGTGTCGAATACGCTCAACCAGTAAGGCTAAATCATGGATAGGACGAGCTAAATAGAACCCCAGTAATGTGCCACCGATAACCGCAAAGGCAGACAGAGCAAGAGCGATATCAACCATTGTGTCCCTTAGGAAAGTGGCTCGCTCGCCTTCCTCTGAAGCATCTATTTTTACCACCAGACCCCAGCTGAGCTCTGCCAGAAAGCGAGTGGCAGCCAGGACATTCTCACCGCGATAGTCGATTGCACCATCAACAAAAATACCGCTTTCGCCAGCCAGAACCCGGGTGACCGGATCCGACATTTGACCAACAGGAATTTCTCCAGGACCCACTATTTCGCTGCTGTGTCGTAGGTGATTGAGTACTAGAACTTTATCGTTCGCGGTGCGAGTCACCACGATTACCTCACCGGTTTCCCCTAAGCCAGTATAATTGCTGGCAACCTGATCCAGGTCATTTGCATCAAAGACAACTTCTAACCCCCCTATTACCTCGTCATCAACGACAAGAGGCGCGGTAAAAACCACCAACAATCCTTTTTGATCTGATAGATGAGCACCTTGATAAACAATATCTCGGGGGCCCTCTGGCAATTCAATGTTCGAAAAGACCTGTGCTCTACCGACTTTGCAGATTTCCTTTCCCGTCAGGTCCACTATCGTCACCCGTTCCACCCCTTCCACATCCAGTGCGATGTGTTCGAGGATAGCCATTAAACTTTGATGCGCAGTATCATCATGATTCGATACATAGCTTGCAAACCCGTCTTGAAGCTCAGCACCACTTCTGATGAGCCTGGTTTTATCGCGCCAGCCCTGATGAACTTTGGTGAGATCCATAGCTTTGCTTTCCGCCAGAGCGTCGATTTGACGAATCGAAACTTCTTGAAGCAGCTGAGCCGATGTTTGATAAGCGAAAAGCCCGATGAGCCCCATACTAATGAGGGAAGCAAAAACCAGTGCCAGTGCTAATTTGGTGCGGATATCCAAGCTGGAAACGCCGTTTAATAACTTGCCCGCAGTTTGGCACTTTTAGTTATCATTTGCATTACTGTCAAGGGACCACCGACCAGGAAACTTCAATCGACGATAGGCTTGACCTTAAGTAATCTGCACCGTCTGAATCAGGTTTGTGGGGAGCGCACGTCGACCAATACGCTTCAGTGAGATGACGAATATGAAGCCCGCTAGAATAGTTCCTGCGATCCAACTCAAAGCAAATACCGGGTTATCCCCGAGATTACCAAGTTGATAAAGAATACTCGACGCGCCATAAGCAACGAATGTAGTCCAGGTAAAAATAAGCACCATCCAGCGCCAGCCGGATTCTTTTGCCGTCGCCCCGAGTACTGCGACGCAGGGTGCATAGAGGAGAATAAACACCAGATAACAAAATGCCGAGAACTGATCTCCGAACAGTCGCGCCATATTAGTAAGAGTCGACGTCTCAACACCCTGACTTTCCGCCACCCCAGCGGAATCCGACAAATCGCCGAGGCCGATGCCCAGAGGGTCCAGCAACGCGCCCGTTAAGTCCTGACCATTTACCCATATCGATGTGAAAGCTGCTTGCACCGAAGCGACTAAATCAAACTCGGCATCGTCACCTGCGCGTTCGCTATATAACGCATCCAGCGTTCCGACCACAGCTTCCTTCGCAAATATTCCAGTAAAGAGCCCTACCGTTGCCGGCCAGTTTTCTTCTTTAAGACCAATTGGTGCAAACATCGGCGTAATGGCCTTCCCAACCACTGACAATGCAGACGTCTCGGTGTCCTCGTTGCCAAAGCTGCCGTCAATGCCGTAAGAGTTGAGAAAACTTAAGCCCACCACCACCAGCACAATCGTCTTACCCGCGCGTACAACAAAACTTTTAAGGCGCATCCAGGTTGTGATGAGTATATTTCTCAGTACGGGAATATGATAAGCAGGCATTTCTTGAAAGGAAGGTGTCATCTCTGCTTGGAATATTTGGCGACGAAAGATAAAGCCCGTCAGAACCGCCATCGCAATCCCCATCAAGTACAGTCCGAACACCACGTTTTGACCGTTATTTGGAAAGAAAGCTGCGGCAAAGAGCGCATAAACCGTAAGACGCGCACCGCAGGACATAAATGGTGCCATCGCAATCGTCAGCAATCGGTCGCTATCGCGACCGAGTGTCCTTGAGGCCATAACCGACGGTACGTTGCAGCCAAAACCTACAATCAGCGGAACAAACGCGTTTCCCGGCAGGCCGATTTTGCTCATTAAGCGGTCGACAACAAAGGCAGCTCGGGACATATATCCAGAGTCTTCTAGAATCGATAGGCAAAAGAATAGAAAGCCAATAACCGGCACAAAGGTGGCCACAAGCTGGATGCCGCCGCCCAGTCCGTTGGCGATCAGTACCGTGAGCCAATGAGGTGAGCCGATCTGCTCTAATACGACAGTTGTGCCATCTACAAAGACGGCGCCAAACAGGATATCGAAGAAGTCGATAAAGACGGCGCCCATATTGATGGCGACGGTGAACATCAGATACATCATTAGCAGAAAACAAGGCACACCCAGCCATCTGTTCAACACCCACCGGTCAATCCGCTCGGTAAGCGTATGGGTCATAGGTGTTACTTCCACTACACCATCGATCAGCGTTTTGGAGATGTGATAGCGCCGAACGAGCCTTTCCGATACATCTAATGTGTCGTCTGCAACAACAGTTTTCTTTACCACCGCAAGATCTAGTCGCTCCAAGATCACGGTTTTTAGCTCGGAGACACCCTGCCCCGTTGAAGCAATAATGGGCACAACCGGGACACCGAGTTTTTCAGCGAGCCGCGCAGCATCCACAACGGTGCCCTGCTGCTGCGCGACATCCAACATGTTGAGCGCAACGATGACATTGATATCTTGCTCAAGTAGTTGTTGGGTCAAAACCAAATTTCGTTCGAGGTTACTTGCATCCAATATATTAACAACGCATTTGGATTCACCCGACGCCAGATAATCTTTGGCAATTTGCTCGTCGAGACCTAGATAGCTTTGTTCAAGGGAATAGATACCAGGTAGATCAACCAACTCGAGTTTTGATGTGCCTAATATAAACTCGCCTGATTTTTTCTCGACTGTCACACCGGGCCAGTTACCAACCCGTTGGTGCGCTCCAGTGAGCTGATTAAACAGCGTAGTTTTACCGCAATTAGGGTTACCGATCAGCGCGATTGAAGAAGTTGTCATCAGATCGCCTCAACCGCAATCAGCAGCGCTTCTTGCTTTCGAATGCTCAGCAACGTCATGCCAACACGAACTTGTATAGGGTCACCTGCAGGCGCATAGCGGAGCACGTCGACCGCTGCCCCGGGGTACAAGCCCAATGCATACAGGCGACTTTGCAAATCGGGATGATTCGCCGCCGCGTTAACGATGCGACAACTCGATTGGGGTGCAATGTCCGAAAGGTTCATGACGGCAATGACTCAGCCTGGGTGACTTGAGCATATAGTGTAAACTATATGCGAACCATTATCATTCTTGTTATTGTTATTGCTATCAAGCAAGCTCTGAGACGACGTGGCCGCCGTCCACTACCAAGGTTGTGCCGGTCATATAGCTGGATCCATCGGAAGCCAACAGCAGCAAAGGACCATCGAGATCTTCGAATTCTCCATAGCGACGCATGGGAATACCCTTGACGAAGCTTTCGGACCGCTCACTCTCCAACAACACTCGACTCACATCGGTGAGGATATATCCCGGCGCCAGGGCATTGACCCGCACACCGAACTTGGCCCCTTCCAGAGCCATAATTTCTGTCGCCTTGATCAAAGCTGCCTTCGAGACAGCATAGGGAAATTGACCTTTGATGGTTCTAAAGGCAGTGATCGACGCAATATTAATGATACTGCCTGAGCGCGCTTTATCCGCCCCGACCCGGATCGAAAACAACTTCGACAGCCGCCAAACAGATTTAAGATTGGTGTCCATCACATAGTCCCAATCGTCGTCGTCAATCATGGCATAGGTTTTTGCGCCTGCTTCTACGCCAGCATTGTTCACCAACACGTCAATCGTACCCTGGGCCTGTTCCGCTTCATCAAGAAAAGCGGCTGCGCTGGCTGCATCTGTGACATCCAGTGTAAATCCCTTCGCTTGCCCTCCGGCAGCGTTGATTTCTTTGACACGCTCGTCAATTTTTTCAAGGCGCCTGGCACCAAGAGAAACCTTGGCGCCTGCATTCGCCAGTACGCCAGCGAAATGGTGACCAAATCCTGAGGATGCACCGGTGATGGCCACGTGCTTGCCCTTCATATCAAATGTACCCATGGATCAATCCTGAATTCATGAAAAGAAGTATTGTCGACAAATGAACGTCCTAAATGCAAGTGAGGATTCAAACGCACTGACCACTATTTGCATCCAACCCGTCAGAAGCTCGAATTTTCGTTTATCATTCTCATAGGTCGTTATTCATTAGTTGAGATCAGGTTTGGAATACACCACGGTGGGTGAACAGCAGAAGGCATCAGAACTTGCCACAATGAAACGAACGGCCACTGGGTTGCTAGTCCTTATGACGGTCATCTTCATTGGTAGCCGGATTTTTCATGGTGAATTGCCATGGCTGGGATTTGTTGAAGCCACGGCTGAGGCTGCAATGATTGGCGCCATCGCCGATTGGTTTGCGGTTACCGCTCTTTTTCGTCACCCCTTGGGTATCAAGATCCCCCACACGGCGATCATTCCAAACCGAAAGGACAACATCGCTGAACAGTTTGGCGATTTTGTGCAGCAAAACTTTCTTTCTGAGGATGTAATTTCCGAAAAAGTTCGATCAATGAATCTGAGTCGCCGCGTCGCGGCGTGGGTGGTTGAACCGGATAACGCTAGCGCAATCGCTGATCAGGTGACCGTCGGGTTAAGCGGCGTCGTCAAAGTCATGAACGACCAGGATATCCAAGCACTTATCGAATCGAAGTTGGAAGCGAAAATTCGCAGTACGTCATTCGCCCCCATGATCAGTGACTTGTTGACCTTCGTCACTTCAGGTCGTCGTCAACAAGATTTGTTCGATGGATTCGTAAAAATTGGTTTGAATCTGCTTGAGGATAGCGATGAGGATATTCGAGAGAAGGTTCAACAAGAAACCCCCTGGTGGTTTCCTGGTTCACTGGACAAAGCGGTTTACCACAAAATTATCATGGGTGTGAGCAAGACCCTCTATGACATGCAGGTCGATATCTATCATCCGGTTCGAGTCAGAATGATGCAGATGAGCAACGAATTTATGGGGCAGTTGCGCCACTCCGCCGATATCAAAGAAAAGGAAATCGCACTCAAGGAAGATATTCTGAATGAACCGACTGTGCGAGACTTTACCCAGTCCTTGTGGAGTGACATCAAAGCCGCTCTGCTCGAGCAAAGTGAAAACCCGGACGCAGAGCTGAAACACGCGATTGAGGATGCCGTCGTCAAATTTGGTCACTCCATTCTTGCAGAAGAAGCACTGGCCAACAAAATCGATGGTTGGGCCGACGATACGGCCCGTTATCTCATCCGTACCTACGGACACGAAGTGGCTGGCCTGATCGCCAGTACTATAGAAGGTTGGGATCCAGAGGCGACCTCGGAGCGAATTGAACTTCAGATTGGTAAAGACTTACAGTTCATCAGAATCAATGGCACCATTGTTGGAGGACTTGCGGGACTAATCATCTATACCTTGACCCAGCTACCGGAATGGCTCGACCTCTCCTACTAAATAGACAATTGGAACGGCCATGGCAATTTGGTTTAAAACCCCAAGCAACGAATCACTAAACAAGACCCTGGTGGATACTCCGGCAAGTCGGCCGGACATTCGGATTACTCAGGTCGGCGAGGATTTCCTGGTTGCGAAGATGCCACATGGAACCAACACGTCGGAAGGGTGCCGGTTTGCTCCACGGAGAGGCATCCCTGGATCTGGCAGAAACTCTAGGCACAGTAGGTGCTAACGCCAGCATTGATCTCAATAATCAAAAATGTCCTTGCATGGAAATCAACGCCAACCACATTGCAGCGGTCCTAAGCTAAGTAAAGCTGCTGATGTCAACACAGAAACCTCAAAAACGAAAACCATGCATGGTTGGTGCCTGTGCCGTTGGAAAAACAAGTCTCGTTGATTAATTCGTCTTGAGTCTTTACTCGGGCGCCACCACACTACTGTTGGTGTCAAGATCGACAAAAAGATATTGCAAGTCGCCGATACCGAATTGACCAGCAAAATTTGGGATATTGCTGGCGAAGATAAATTCTACACCGTGACTAACAGTTACCTTCGTCGCATGGCAGAATTTTTCTTGGTGGTTGATAACACTCGAAACATCACGCTTAGAATTGCACTCAACCTGCTAGATCCCATTCAAGAATCCTACCCTGACGCGCCATTTATTGTTCTCGTCAACAAGTCCGATTTGATTGAAATCAGCGCAAAAAAGGTGTCGGTGTCGAAAGCGCTTTTGAAACGCTCGCCAAAAAATTGCTCGGCCATCGGTCATGACATCACCAGACCTAGCATCAATCAACCTTAGATTAGACACTGCTACGCTTTTGCAGGACAGCAATAACCGCTTCACATCAGTTGGCGCAATGCCAGCAAACCATATTCCAACAGGCCAGAATCTACGGTCTCAAATTCGAACAATTGCTCAGAGAACGAGAGCATAAAGAAGTATTGCTATACACTATTATCCACAACCTAGCAGAGCCATTAACTTCCATTCATGGCGCGCTAGAGCTTATGGAGAGTGGCCGAACCAGCTCGAAATTAACATCGATGGCCTTGGAACAGTGCCAGCTTCAGAAAAGAATGATCGGTACGATACTCGAAACCTTCGTCTTGCTTGCGCCCAATAATCCACTGCCGATGTCCCGCAGCGAGGCGCAAGATATCATCCTGTCGGCTGAGCACGCATTTACTAGAAAATGCGCTTAGGTATAGCTCCGCCGGGTCGACCACCGAGGTACGAGTGGTGCTGACCTATGACAGGGTTGTCGTCTCGGTACTTGACGAGGGCACGGGGGTCTCACCGGATGTCATGCCGGAATTGTTCGAAATATATGCGAGTAATGGCGATAATGCTGGAAATATCGGCCTTGGCTTATACTTCTGTAAAATCGTGATCGAACGCTGGGGTGGTAACTTCAAATACGAAAATCGAACTGACATGACAGGAAGCTTGTTTCAGTTCGAGTTACCACTATTCTATCCTTTAACCGGCTAAGAACAGCTGTCGCTGACCATTCTGTCGATCGATCCACCATCACACCGAGTTATACCTACTCAACAGGACTGCCTCGTAAATTGACTGACGTTTCGGTCGGTGCAAATATATTGTCAAATTTGCAGTCAGGTAGAATCGGATTATGGGAATTGCTGTCGATAAGGAAGCGCTTAAGAAAAAGTACCTAGAAGAGCGTGATAAACGGCTGCGCGCTGATGGAAATGGCCAGTACTTGGAATTAAAGGGCCAACTTGCTCACTACCTCGAAGACCCCTACACCCCATTCGAAGAAAGAGAAGCTATAACGGATCACGTGACCGTTGCATTCATTGGCGGCGGCTTTGCGGGCCTCGTCACTGGCGCTCGCTTAAAGGAGCAGGGCATTAACGATGTTCGCATTATTGAAAAAGGTGGGGATTTCGGCGGCACCTGGTACTGGAACCGCTACCCAGGTGCTCAATGTGACACCGCGTCTTTTGTCTATATGCCAATGCTAGAAGAGACGGGGCATATGCCGACAGAAAAATATGCCCACCAACCGGAAATTCTTGCCCAATGCCAAAGGATCGGCAATCAGTATGATCTCTATGACAATGCTCTGTTTCATACCGAGGTGAAAGCACTTGAATGGCAGGCC
>JBLHQQ010000046.1:0-11395 GCA_047625245.1 Candidatus Azotimanducaceae bacterium | reverse complement strand
ATTTGCTGAACCCAGTTCATTTTCAGCGGGCTTACAAAACTGATTACGAGATCACATGCCTTCAAGAAGCGAGCAAGCTCGCGGCTTTGGGCCACCAAGCAGCCAAAAGTGCTTTTACCGAAGGCTTTTCAGAATTCGGGATTCAACAAGCTTATCTGACCGCCATCTCACATCGGGAAAAAGAGACCCCCTACTCCAATATCGTGGCGCTAAATGAGCACTGCGCGGTATTGCATTACCAGCACTACGAGCATCGCCAATTTGAAGCAGATCAACGAAAATCAATGTTGATTGATGCCGGAGCAAACTACCACGGCTACGCAGCCGACGTGACCCGAACCTATTCAGCTCAGACGGGATTATTTCATGACTTAATTGAGGCGATGGATGAGGCCCAACTCGGCATCATCAATGACATCTCGATGGGCATGGACTATTCGTTGTTGCACGAGAAAATGCACTGGCGTTTAGCCACGATTCTAAGGCAGTTTGATATCGTCAGGATGACACCTGAATCGATGATGGAAACGAATCTGACCTTTTCCTTTCTACCCCATGGTCTCGGTCACTTTCTCGGGCTGCAAACACATGATGTCGGGGGATTCCTACAGTCATCCAACGGCGATACAAAACCAGCCCCGAGCCAATATCCGGCACTTCGTTTAACCAGACCTATTGAAAACCGGCAAGTGTTTACCATTGAACCCGGGCTGTATTTTATTCCCATGCTCCTCAAGCAGTTGAAAGCAACCGAGCACGCAAAGGATGTTGCCTGGGGCACATTAGAGTCCCTCCTCCCCTTTGGTGGGATTCGTATCGAAGATAATATTGTCATGTTGGACGACCGGCCAATCAACTTGACCCGAGAGGCATTCGCCCAGTTATGAGCCTGACTCTACATCATATTTTTGGAGATCCAGATCTAAATGGTCCCGCTCCGGTTCAGTTAAAACTCTCGCCTGACGGCAAACGTGTCAGTTATCTGAAGGCGCCAGCAGAGAACTTCGAGCAGTTAAACCTCTGGGTTTATAACATTGAATCCGAGCAGCACAAATTACTGGTCGATGCGAAGCAACTCACAACCGATCGTATTCTTTCTGATGCAGAGAAAGCCCGGCGCGAAAGATTGAGAATTACCCAATCGGGTATCGTCGAATATTACTGGTCTCCTCAGGGCGACGCGATACTGTTTCCCGTTGAGGGAAATCTATTCCTCTTCCGCCTGCGACAAATCGACCAGCCTCTTATCCAACTGACAGATGATGCCACCTATGAAACTGACATCAGATTCTCTCCCGATGGGAATTGGATCGCGTTTGTGCGGGATCAGAACCTTTTTGCGTTGAACCTCACAACACTAGAAACTAAACAGCTCACAACGGAAGGTGGCGGCCTGATTAGTTGTGGATTGGCGGAGTTCATCGCACAGGAGGAAATGCATCGATTTAGCGGATACTGGTGGTCTCCGGATAGTGCTCGAATCGCCTTCTCAAAAGTCGACGAGTCTCCGGTCGAAGTTTCCCAAAGGTATGAAATCGATGCAGATCAATTTGGCGTGTTCGATCAGAGATATCCCTTTGCCGGAAAAACGAATGCAGAAGTTTCGGTTGGGATTATTGAACTGGTGGCTGGGGAAACGAAGTGGCTTAAAACCGATCGTGAGACAGAAACCTATCTAACTCGGATCGATTGGTTTCGTGACAGCCTTCATATTGCGCTTCAACGACAATCTAGGGATCAACAAACACTTGAGTTGCTTCGATTCAACACCGCTGATTTAACTTTCGAGTTGCTATTGACAGAGAAAAGTGAAACTTGGGTCAATATTAATGACAATTTTACCGCTCTTGATTCTAACCAGTTTATTTGGGGCTCAGAGCGGAGCGGCTTCAATCATCTTTATCTCTACCAGACTGATGGCGTTCTACTCGAACAATTAACATCGGGTAACTGGATGGTGGCGGAAGTTAAAACTGTTACTAAAACCAAACTGTTCTTCGATGGGTTTAAGGACACTCCACTCGAAAGACACCTGTACAGTATCGACAGAAATAATCCGGATCCAGTCAATCGAATCACACAGGAAGGCTACAGTCATCAAGTCAGCCTTAGTGCCGATGGAGCTGTTTTTGTTGATCGCTACAGCTCGGCTTCGGCGCCCGTGGCCGTTAACCTTTGTGACGTTGATGGCAAAGTGATCGAACAACTTGAGGCCAATGAATTAAAGAAGGGCCACCCATTTTTTCCTCATTTAGGTCAGCGAGGTTCCTTCCGCTTCGACCAACTCACCGCAGAAGATGGCCAAAGCCTGCATTACCGAGTCATCCAGCCTGCTTCGAATAAGTTAGCAGTTAATGGTCAATCACCCGTCATATTAACGGTGTACGGTGGACCAGGTGTGCAAAGAGTCAGTAATGAATGGATTCCACCCTGGCACCACTACATGTCAGCCCAGGGTTATGGTTTGCTTCAGCTAGACAATCGAGGCACGGCAAATCGCGGCAAAGCGTTTGAAGCGCCGATCTATGGAAAGCTGGGGGAAGTAGAGGTTAAAGACCAGCTCCTGGGCATAGACCATTTGGCTAGCTTTAGCTGGGCGGACATGAATCGTCTCGGAGTTTTTGGTCATAGCTACGGCGGTTACATGACTCTGATGCTTATGATGAAGAGCAAGCGTTTCAAAGCTGGAGTGAGTGTTGCGCCCGTTACCGATTGGGCACTCTATGATACTCACTACACGGAAAGATACCTGGCTCACCCTGAAGAAAATGAAGCTGGATATACTGCTAGTTCAGTCTTTCCTTACACACATTCGCTATCAGGCAAGGTGCTCGTTATTCATGGCATGGCTGATGATAATGTCCTTTTTACTAACAGCACAAAACTGTACAAGGCACTTCAGGATCAAAATGCTGACTTCGACATCATGAACTACCCAGGGGCTAAACACGGCCTCTCGGGGAGGCGAGTTAACCTGCACCGCTATTCACTTATGGATCGTTTCTTCTCACAAAACTTGGCAAAAACATGAAGACCAGACTGGCTACCCAAAATGACGCCCTGACTATTGCTCAATTTAATCAGGCGATGGCACTCGAAACTGAGAACATAAAACTACCGGACGAACAGATTCTGGGCGGCGTCTTAACCCAGATCGATCACCCAGGACATGGCTACTATATCGTTGCAGAAGACGATGATCTTCGGGTCGTCGCTTGTCTGGGTATTACCTTTGAATGGAGCGATTGGAGAAATGGGCAGTTTTTGTGGATTCAAAGCGTTTTTGTCGCACCAGAAGATCGTCGTCGTGGAGCATTTAAAGCTCTGTACGATCATGTTCTCGCCGAAGCCAGAAACGATCCCCAGGTGTGTGGTGTTCGATTATACGTGGAACAAGAAAACAATAGCGCCAGGTCAACTTACCTCGCCCTGGGTATGGTCAAAACCCATTACGACCTCCTAGAAATCGAAGTGTAGAAAGTTTCTCAAGCTGTCATAATGGTTACTTTAATTTAAACTGCAGGACTGTATGGATCTTAAGAACTACACACCACCCGCAGGTGCCTACGACGAAGTCCTTACCGATAAAAACAGAGCTCGACCGGAGCTTAGTCAACTGGTTAACTTCCTAAAGAAAAACAGTTACAAGCAATTAAATGCGCGCTCCACCGCTGCCGAACTACTTATCCGTACTATGGGGATTACCTTCACCGTTTACAGTGAGGGGCAGAATATCGACCGAGAATGGCCGTTCGACATTATTCCCAGAGTTATTCGAGAACGAGAATGGCGCAAAGTAGAAGAAGGCCTAAAACAACGATTACGAGCGCTGAACCTATTTATTACCGACATCTACAACGATGAAAAAATCATCAAGGACAAGGTTGTTCCGCGGTCACTTCTAACCTCCTCAAAAGATTACCGAAAAGAATGTCGTGGGATGCGGCCTCTGCACGATACATGGGCACACATCTGTGGCTCTGATCTGATTCGTGGCGGCGATGGAACGATGTACGTACTGGAAGACAACCTGCGCGTACCCTCAGGCGTGTCTTACATGCTGGAGAATCGCAATATCAGCAAACGAGTTCTGCCAGAATTGTTTGAGCAGCATGCCATCCTGCCTATGGACGACTACCCAACACAGCTTTTCGACACCTTGTGCTCCATTTCACCAAGGCCGAAGGACTACCCAGAGGTGGTTGTATTGACACCAGGCGTATTCAATTCAGCTTATTTTGAGCACTCCTTCCTCGCCCAAAGAATGGGCGCTGAACTCGTACAGGGTTCTGACCTGGTTGTGGCAGATGATGATTGCGTCTATATGAAAACCGTTGAAGGATTGTCTCGAGTCGACGTGATCTATCGGCGCATCGATGACCTTTTTCTCGACCCGGAGGTGTTCCGAAAAGATTCGGCTCTTGGTGTACCCGGTCTATTCCGAGCCTGGAAAGCTGGTAACGTAGCGCTCGCTAATGCCCCAGGCGCTGGGGTCGCAGACGACAAGGTGGTCTACACCTATGTACCGGCAATGATTAAGTACTATTTGGGTGAAGAACCGATATTAGAAAATGTCCCAAGCTTTAACCTAGAAGACAAGCAGCAACAAAAGCATGTCCTCAGTAACCTCGAAAACCTGGTTGTAAAACCTGCCAATGAATCGGGAGGCTATGGTATGTACATCGGTCCCACAGAAACCAAGGCCCGTACATCCGAGATGAAGCGTTTGATCAAATCAAACCCGAGAAATTATATCGCCCAACCGATCATTAATTTGTCTACAGTACCAACGCTTTGTGACAACGCCATCGAAGCACGCCACGTTGATTTGCGGCCTTTTGTTTTACAAGGGAGCCGTAGTTACGTCACGGCAGGTGGCCTTACTCGGGTTGCCCTGGTGAAGGGGTCATTGATAGTTAACTCATCTCAGGGTGGCGGCAGTAAAGACACCTGGATCCTCGCGGACAAAAATTGAGGTTAATATGTTATCGAGAGTAGCAGAACGCATGTACTGGATAGGTCGCTACCTTGAGCGGACGGAGAATACCGCCCGGCTGATCAGCGTCAATACAAACCTGATGATGGATATGCCCAAGGTCAAACATATTTGGAACAGCTTGTTGCAGATTACCAGTGCAGAACAACGCTTCCATGAGCGTTTTACGAATGTCGATGAGCGGAATGTGGTGAAATTTTTACTCGATGATGAGTTTAGTTCCATTCGTGCCAGCATTAGAATGGCCAGAGAAAACGCCCGTACCACTCGCGAGATATTACCTAACGAGGCCTGGGTGTTAATTAACGAACTCGATTTATTCGTCAAAAATAATCAGAACCAGGGCATCAAGCGCGAAGGTCGACACAAGTTTTTGCAAGACATCACTGCAGTTTGCCACCAGCTTACCGGTACCCTTGCGAGCAGCATGAGTGTGGATACCGCTTACAATTTTATTGAACTGGGACGAAAATTAGAGCGAGCCGATATGACGACACGAATCGTCGACGTAGGTTGCATTAGTTTAATAGACGCCGAGGTGGAGGACACAAGAGAATACGAAGACATCCTTTGGATGAATGTGTTGAAATCCTTGGCGGGCTACCAGATGTACAGACAGCACGTTCAAGATCGGGTTAATGGCGAGGATGTGGTAGATTTTTTGATCAAGAATCAAAACTTTCCGAGAGCGGTTTCCCACTGCCTTGCTAAGGCAAGCGAAAGTTGTCAGTCGCTGCCACGAAACGAAAATACCTTAAGGGAACTGAGCCAAGCTCAGCGTCATTTAGCTCACAACGATGTAATAAAACTTCTCAACACTTCGCAGTTACACGGTTTTATCGATGAGGTGCAATTGGACCTGGCCAGTATTCACGAAGAAGTCGTCAAAACCTGGTTTCTCCATGACGTTAACAACGCAGATGCAGTGGGATCACAAAAGCCCCTCGAGTTTACCGACTAGATACTCCACTTCCTCAAGACTGTTGTAGTGCGCCATCGAAAACCGAATCACTCCGCGATTGGGTTCTAAACCTAACTGCTCAAGTAATCTAGGGGCATAGTAGTGTCCAGAGGACACCAGAACTTTCTGGTCACAAAGAATATGTGTTAGATCTCTGGGCTCATCAACGAGTGGAGAAAAAGACACAACTGGACAGCGCCATTCATCAGCAGTACCACTGCCGATTAGGCGTACACTTTGTGCGCTTGAAAGGCATTTTAGTAATGGCGCGACTAACTTACGTTCATGGGACCGCCAAAGGTTAGAGACAAACTCCCCTGCTTCTCGTACTGAGTTTACCGGCCCGCCGTGATGAACTGAGAGCGTTTCGATATAATCAAGAGTTCCATTGCTGGCGGCAATTTGAGCATGATCCGGCCCGGCCGGCACCAATCGCTCATTCACATCCAGGCCTTCTTTAAAGTAGTGACCCTGTTTAGGCAATTGGTCCAACACCGGTTCTCGCACCACCATCACACCAAGATGGACTGAGTAAACTTTGTAGAGAGAAAAAACATAAATATCAGCTTCCAGCGCGCCAACATTAGGTAGTGCATGAGGCGCATAGGACACCCCATCGACAAGCGTGAGTGCTCCCACCGATTTGGATATCGCAATGATTTTTTTCGCGTCGTTTTTTTGGCCTGTAATATTAGAGGCGTGGGGAAAACAAACCAACCTCGTTTGCGGACCCAGTAACAGGGATAAATCATCTGGGTCCAACAGGCCAGTTTCGGAATTTGCAGACCAAATGCGAACAGTAGCGCCGGCGGCTTCAGCCGCCCGTGACATCGAACCAATATTCGATTCATGATCTTGGTTGGTGATGACGATCTCATCACCTTTATTCAAAATGGCTCGAAATGCTTGGGCGAGTACGTAAATGTTTTGGGTTGTTGATGGGCCGAAGCCGAGTTCGTTAGGTTTTACACCGAGGCATGCGGCCCAACGTGACTTTGCCCGTTGCATTTTTTCCAAACCATTTTGACTAGCAGGAAACTCGTTTCCAGGTTGCAACTTATTCAGCAGGTAGAACTCAGAGAGTGCGTCAATGGTTTCCTGACAGGGCAGAGAACCGGCGGCTGAGTCGAAGAAATAGCCGCCAAGAGTAGCGTTCTGGAAAGCTGGGAAATGCTGTCTAACAAAATCCAGATCAAGTTCTTGCATTAGTCTTTTTTATCTCCAGCACCCTTAGACGTGTTACGAACGACCTTGCTGTCGTTGTCCCAATTAGCGCTCCAAGCAATCGGCGGCATGTTAGCGAAAGCCTCTTTGAGCCTTTGATCCCAGCTTTCACGGATTTGTCTTAGATATTCACTGTTCTCTTCGAAGCGATACAGTCTTGTGATTTCCAGACTGTCCTTATGGTAGATCAATACTTCGATAGGCGGACCCACGGTTAGATTACTGCGCATTGTGGAGTCCATCGATACAAGACCACAGAGTACAGAGGTCTCCAGGCTGGCGTCGAGCGTAATAAGACGATCTAGGATAGGCTTGCCGTACTTGCTTTCACCGATCTGCAAGTAAGGTGTGCCAGAGGACGTTGTAATGTGATTTCCCTGAGGGTAAACAAGGTACGCTTTCGGCGTCCGCTTTAGAATCTGTCCACCAACAATAAAACTCGCCTCAAAGGCTTTGCCACTTTCGCTACGGTGCTTGTCCTGCTCCGCATGACTAACTTCTCCAACGTAATCGGCAGCTTCCTCCATATCTGCGACCGTCAGCAAATTAACGGACTTCTCCTGTCGAATGTCCTTTTTTAATCTCGCGATAACGCCCTGGGTAGTCGCCAAATTACCTGCGGATAGTAAAATAATTTGCCGTTTATGATCTTCGCCGAACATATGCATTTTGGAATAGGTGCTGACATTATCAACTCCGGCATTCGTTCGGGAATCCGAGATAAAACAAAGCCCATCGTCGATCGCGATGGCAAGGCAATAAGTCATGGAAGGTTCTTCTAATTTAAAGGAACTGTGGGCATGCTTTCGAGATACATATTTTAGAGATTACGCACGCATTGTTGGCTTACATGCTCTCGCGTTACATTGGGTCGGGCTACATCTGGTTAAACTACATAGTTGCAGTGGCATTGGTGGAACCAATACTACCAACAAGATAGGTTTCGATTTTGTCTTTGGCAATATTATCTGAATCACTAAACTGAATACCGACTCCGGGTGTATGAGGACTCTTAACACCCTTCTTTGCTATCCATACGACCTTTCCAGCGACGGGAATCTTCTTTGGCTCATCCATTAAGTTAAGCAGAATGAAAACGTCGTCACCGATGTCATACTCGGTACGATTGGCTATGAACAGACCGCCATTTTTCACAAACGGCATATAGTAATTCTGCAGCACCACCTTGTCCTTTATGGTCAAAGCGATCATTGTTTTCTTGGCGCCGCCTCTTTCCAGCTTACCCATTCGAGTTTCTCACCTCAATCTGTGCATGATTCTGCCCTATGGATAGCTAATCTACAAGCCGAAGCTGGTGCTATCCAGATTTAAACAGTCAACCATCAAATGCTCTAGAAGCAGCGTTTTGTTGGGGTTTTGACTACCTCTCAAGAGCCGATAATCCGTCTGTATTCGGCTCACGGCGGCCAAGGCTTGAGAACTGTCCATGTGTTCGGCTATTTCCATTATTTGAGCTACCAGATCACTGTTCTGGATCGTGTCGTCACCAGCATTCAGGCCGTGTCTAGCAACATCAGCAAACATTGTCATACCAAGAACAAGAACCTCTTCTGGATCTACTTTGCTTAAGGAATCTACCAGAGTGACGACATCAACATTGCCGTTAAGAAGGTCACACCAGGCAGCGCTGATCTGCTTCCGTCGGACCAGAAATGCCTCATCAGACTTCTCGATCGCATATAACGGAGAACCATCAGCCAGCCTTAGGAGGAGATCCCAGTCAGTAATACTCTCATCCTGCTGGCGAAGCCATTCAATCGCCACTGATCTCTGAGGGACTGATACCTGCACAATTTGCGCTCGACTTCTAATGGTCGCCAATAGCCGGGCAGGATCGTCGGATACGAGTATAAGGTGAGTGTTGGCCGGTGGTTCCTCCATCGCTTTCAACAACGCATTGGCAGAATTCCGGTTCATAGCGTGAGCTGGATTTAATATCGCAATTTTTTGTGCGCCCATCTGAGCAGTTTGATTGACCCAATCGGTGAGCTTGCGAATCTGCTCTATCTTGATTTGCCGAGAATCTTCCCCAGGCTCGATGAGCTTAAAGTCCGGATGACTACCGACAGCAAGGAGCCGGCACATCTTACAGTCACCACAGCTATTCATATTCACACACAACAGCTGGTGAACCAGAGCTTTAGCCAGCTGCAACTTGCCTAATCCGCCCTGTCCGGCAAATAACATTGCATGGGGTAGCCGGTCGCGACGTTGCCGGTCTGTTAGTTCTTCTAAAACACCTGAAAGCCATGGATAGATCATTTCTGCCAACTCGTAATTGTGTTTCTAATTGCGGCTTCGATTCCTAGTTGGACATCATCTAGAGGTTGGCCCGCATCAATCACAACAAAACGATTTGGTTGTTCTGCCGCTCGGCTTAAAAATGCCCGCCGAACGCGCTCAAAAAAGCTACTTGACTCTCGCTCGAATCTATCCAGTTCACCGCGCAGACTTGCTCGCTCCAAACCAATTTCGATAGGTAGATCCAGCAAAATTGTTCGATCGGGTTGATATTGGCTGAGAGCCACCGCGTCTATTTGTTGGATTAACTCAAACGACATCCCGCGGCCACCGCCCTGATAAGCGTAGGTAGAATCCGTAAATCGATCACAAATGACCCAATCACCACGATTCAATGCAGGCTCAATTAACGATTCGACATGCTGAGCTCTTGCGGCGAAGACCAACATCAACTCAGTTGTGTCAGTCATTTCGTCATTGTTCTTGTCCAGCAGTAGTTCTCGAATTTTCTCGGCAAGGGGCGTACCCCCCGGCTCTCGGGTGGTGACAAAGGGAATACCTTGCTGGCTTAGCAGAGACTGGACAAATTCCAGGTTGGTTGATTTGCCGACACCTTCGACACCTTCGATAGAAATAAAACAACCTCGTTTTGTCATGTAGTACTCAGTTCGATTCTGTAGCTGGAGCGGAGCGATACTTTTCAACCCTACCAGCTTTTTGGAACCGGTTCACAGCGTCATTGTGCTCTTCAAGACTGGTCGAAAAATAACTTCGGCCATCTCCCTGAGCAACAAAATAGAAGTACGGACTAGCCGGTGGTTGAAGTGCTGCATGTATTGAGGCAAGACCCGGATTACAAATCGGACCGACTGGCAAACCAGCGTGAACGTAAGTGTTATAAGGATGGTCAACTCGTAAATGACTTCTTCGTAGATCCCCTGAGTATTCTACTAAACCATAAATAACTGTTGGATCAGACTGTAACTTCATGCCCTTCGCAAGGCGATTATTAAAAACGCTGGCGATAATGGGTCGATCAGGGCCAAACCCTGTTTCTTTCTCAATGATAGAAGCTAGTACAAGGGCTTCGTCGACTGAGGTCACCTCCGCACTGTCACTACGCTCGACCCAGGCTGTCGCAAGTTGCTGTTCCATTTTTCTCCGAGCCCGCTGGAGAATATGCTCTGCGCTATCGGCCCGGGTATACGAGTAGGTATCAGGATAGAGGCGACCTTCCGTGAGCTTTAGGTCACTGATCCCATGACGATCATCCATGCTTGCTCGAAGAAACGGTGTGTTTGAAAGGTGCGTGAGCCATTGGGCAGTTGTCCATCCTTCAGGAAAGGTGACGGTTCTTTGGATCACCTCCCCGGACCTCAACAGGGATAGTAAATCGACGCTAGTCATCCCCGGATTGACCTTGAATTCACCCGCCTTAATGTGGCCCTTTGAAGCAGTGGCTCGACCGTAGGCGCGAAACAAGAGAGAAGGCAGAGGCAGCCAACCCGTGTTCGATAGTCTTGTCGTTAAACGAGCAAGACCCTCTCCTCTTTCCACAATGAGAAACTGGGGCTCAGATATGTTTAGTGGTCGTGAAAACTGCAGCAATAAAAAGAGACCTAGGCCGCCTGCAATTATCAAGGCAGTAATACACAGCTTTTTCATCAGCCCAGTCGTTTGAATATCAATGTGCCATTCGTCCCACCAAACCCAAAGGAATTCGACAGAGCGGCGTTGATTGGCATTTCTCGGGCGGTGTGAGGCACGTAATCTAAGTCACATCCCTCACCGGGGTTATCCAAATTTATGGTCGGCGGGGCAATCCCTTTGTGGATCGACATTGCTGTAATGACCGCTTCAACTGAACCCGATGCACCGAGCAGATGGCCAATCATCGACTTCGTTGAACTCACGGCTACATCCATTGCCTTGGCGCCAAGCAGAGATTTAAT
>JBLHQQ010000045.1:0-11400 GCA_047625245.1 Candidatus Azotimanducaceae bacterium | reverse complement strand
ATTGGTCTGCGGCTAGATAATAACTCCAAGTGATTAGGCAGAGCATTAACAGCGAAATTAGGTAATTTCGCCCCATGTAGGCTAGTCCCAACCGCCTAGATCATTCCACCTGTTCACAATATGGCAGAACACATCAGCGGTTTTTTCACAGTCGTAGATGGCTGAGTGCGCTTCTGCGGCATCAAAGGGAATACCCGCTGCGGCACAGGCCTTTGCCAGTACCGTTTGACCAAACGCAAGGCCACAGAGTGTTGCGGTGTCGAATGACGAGAATGGATGGAACGGATTGCGCTTAAGTTCGCACCGAGCGGCCGCTTGCATCAAGAAACCGAGGTCGAAGGAAGCGTTGTGTGCAACCATCACTGCGCGATGACATCCCGTGTCGCGAATCTCTTTTCGGATGGCGCGAAATGCTTCAGGTAAAACCTCCTCTTCTGGAAGTGCGCCCCGCAGTGGATTTGTTGGGTCGATGCCCGTGAAATCCAAAGAAGATTGCTCGATGTTCGCGCCCTCGAATGGCTCGATGTTATAAAATATTCTCTCGCCGGGTTGCACGAAACCGTCATCATCCATTTCGATCACGATCGCAGCGAATTCCAACAGGGCGTCCGTTGCGGAATTAAACCCACCGGTTTCTAAATCCACCACAACAGGCAAATAGCCACGAAAACGGTGAGCAATCGGTGCTTTAGATTGACCCATGTAAACCTTCTATCTGCCAATGAATAGTTTCCCCGCCCCGGATGGGCATGAGTTCATCCGGGCCAAAGTTAAGTGAAGATGGGACCTGCCAGCTTGATTCCACCAGAGTGATAGTATCGGAATTTCGCGGTAATCCGTAGAAATCTGGACCGTGGTGGCTGGCGAACCCTTCTAGTTTGTCGAGGGCATCGACAGCGTCAAAAACTTCAGCATAGAGTTCAAGGGCAGCGTGTGCCGTATAGCAACCCGCAGCGCAACCACAAGCATTTTCCTTAGCAGATCTCGGGTGTGGCGCCGAGTCAGTGCCTAAAAAGAATCTAGGATCGCCGGAAACCGCCGCGGCAATTAAGGACTCTTGATGTGTGTTGCGTTTTAACACGGGTAAACAGTAGTAGATTGGTCGCATGCCGCCAGCGAGCATATAATTTCGATTGTATAAGAGATGATGGGCCGTAATGGTGGCTGCTACATTGGTCGGACGGCTCTGAACGAATTCCACAGCTTCTGTGGTCGTGATGTGTTCAAAAATAATCTTAAGATCTGGGAATCGATCGCAAATTGGTAATAGGCTAGTGTCTATAAATCGGTGCTCACGATCAAATATATCCACGCTAGCCTCAGTGACTTCGCCGTGAATACAGAGTGGCACACCATGAACCTGCATCGCTTCGAAAACATGATAGAGACTCTCAATCTCCGAGACTCCCGCTTCGGAATTGGTCGTCGCGCCGGCGGGGTACAGCTTGAAGGCATGGACCCAATCTGATGCCGCCGCTTCAGCAACGGTTGCTGCAGAAGTGTCAGGTGTGATGTACAAGACCATTAAAGGTTCGAAATTGGAACCTAGCGGGCGGGCCGAAAGAATTTTGGCACGATAGTCCTCCGCACGAGAAACGGTATCAACCGGTGGCTGGAGATTAGGCATGACAATGGCTCGCCCAAAGTAACGACCGGCGTCTTTGACTGTGTCGGGGAGGTATTCACCATCCCGAAGGTGGATATGCCAGTCATCTGGACGAGTGAGGGTAAAGCGGCGCATATGGGCTCAGTACTGATTTAGGGCGCGATTGTACTATAAGTAGCCAGCAGGTGCGCTCAAGTTGCTCGTCTTAGGCGGTTCGGTATCACGCAGAAAGGTACCCTGTGGCACTAAATTCAACGGGCAATCAATCGGGCCAATTCGCGAGCTCCGTCGCGCTAATGTCTTTGCTGGCAACCCTTTTGGCGAGTTGCCCCGCACTTTCAAACGCCATTGCCATTTTGATACCCTCTTTTCTTCTTTAAGTTTGCTAATATAACGCCTTTTTTGCGGGGCACCCATGGCCGATATTGCTAAAATTGTACTTTCATACTCCGGTGGTCTGGATACCACTGCCATTCTGAAATGGCTGCAGGAGACCTACAAATGCGACGTGGTAACCTTTACCGCGGACCTCGGCGACGGTGATGACTACTCTCCGGTACGCCAAAAAGCGCTGAATTCCGGTGCGACCGAGGTGTTTGTTGATGACATGCGGGAGGAGTTCGTCAGGGACTTTGTGTTCCCCATGTTTCGATGTAATACGATTTACGAAGGTGAATATTTACTGGGTACATCTATCGCCCGACCGCTAATTGCCAAACGACTTGTCGAGATTGCGAATCAGACGGGAGCCGACGCTATCTCCCATGGGGCAACCGGCAAAGGTAACGATCAGGTACGGTTCGAGCTTGGCGCCTATGCGCTCAAGCCTGACATTCAGGTGGTGGCACCCTGGCGAGAATGGGATCTCACTTCACGAGAGTCCCTGATGGCTTTTTGTGAGAAACATCAAATTCCAGTCGACAAAAAGCACGAGGGAGACCGATCTCCCTATTCAATGGATGCCAACCTGCTACACATTTCCTATGAAGGCGGAATTCTAGAGGATCCTAATGCCGAGCCAGAAGAGTCCATGTGGCTCTGGAGCAACAGCCCTGAAGCGGCTCCTGATAGCCCAACCTATATTGAGTTGAGCTACCAGCGGGGCGATGTCACCGCTATTGATGGCAAGGACATGACACCGGCAGAAGTGTTAACGCACCTCAATAAGGTTGGTGGCGACAATGGTATTGGCCGCGTTGATATTGTTGAAAACCGATATGTCGGCATGAAAGCTAGAGGTTGTTATGAAACTCCCGGCGGCACCATTCTGCTAAAGGGGCATCGTGCGATTGAGTCGATCACCCTCGACCGCGAACTGGCTCACCTAAAAGACGAGTTGATGCCGCGTTATGCCACTATGATTTATAACGGTTACTGGTGGTCGCCAGAGCGTAAAGCAATACAGGCGCTCATCGATGAATCCCAGGCCTATGTCAACGGAATCGTTCGGTTGAAGCTCTACAAGGGCAACGTCACCGTTGTGGGCCGTGAATCTGTGAGTGACAGTTTGTACGACGGCAACATTGTGACTTTTGAAGACGATGCCGGCGCTTATGATCAAAAAGATGCCGCCGGTTTCATACAGCTAAATGCCCTTCGACTGAAAGTTGAAAGCAAGAAAGGACGTAAGTTCTAGCAACAGTTTGCAAGGGGAGTGGTCTCGAAGACTTCAGCTTTTTGATCCCACTCCCACTTTAATCTTCCAAATCTAGCTTCTTATCTTTGTACTCACAGAGATCTTGAATCACGCAAGCGCCGCAGCGAGGGTTTCGTGCGGTACAGACGTATCGCCCGTGGAGAATCAACCAGTGGTGTGCATCCCGAATAAATTCATCGGGAATAACTTTTATGAGTTTGTCCTCAACCTGTCGTACGTTTTTGCCCGGCGCAAACCGAATTCGATTGCCCAATCGAAAAATATGGGTATCCACCGCCATGGTCGGCTCACCGAAGGCGGTATTGAGTACAACATTGGCAGTTTTGCGGCCAACGCCTGGTAGCGCTTCTAGTTCTTTTCGGGTTGAGGGCACGATGCTGGCATGGTTCTCAATCAACGCTCGACACGTCTTGATCACATTCGCCGCTTTGGTGTTGTAGAGCCCAATGGTTTTGATGTACTCCTTCAACCCTTCTTCACCCAGGGCGAGAATCTTTTCGGGCGTGCTAGCAATGGGATAAAGCTTATCCGTGGCTTTGTTCACCGATACATCCGTCGCCTGCGCCGACAGGATGACTGCGATCAGAAGTTCGAAAGTGCTGTGGTAGCTCAGTTCTGTCGTCGGAGTAGGGTTTTCAGCCCGAAGCCGTTTCAGAATTTCGTAACGCTTGTCTTTGTTCAATTTTGAGATCAATCCAGTTTTTTGATGCGATAAGTAAGCCGAAGAGCAAAAAAGCTCCCGGAGGCAATATAGCGAGTAGAACGCCCCCATTAGGTAGATCCACTTTCCAGGATGCGGCCTGTGGTCCAAAGATCAAATCGGCACTCGACAGTAATGTTCCGTAGCCGATGGCCTCACGTAGGCTGCTGAGTACCGTGATGGCGAAAAGAAATCCTAGTCCCATCGATAGTCCATCTAAAAAAGCATAGCCAAAGTGGTTCTTTCGAGCGAAAGCCTCAGCACGACCCAGGATTACACAGTTGGTCACGATTAAGGCGACAAATAGACCTATTCGTTGATGTAATTCGAACGAGACAAACTGTAGAAGTAGATCAGCGAGGGTCACAAAGGTCGCGATAATCAGGATCTGGGCAGGCAATCGTGTGGTGTCATCCAACCAACGTTGCAGCAAGCTGATCGTACAATTAGCACTGATTAGCACCAGTAGCGTCAGAAAACCTAATACAAATCCGTTAACGAGCGTATTAGATACCGCGAGCAGTGGGCAAAGCCCCAACAGTTGTACGAGTGCGGGGTTGTTTTTCCATAGTCCTTCGCGAGTGATATCAGCTGGGGTCATTTTGTCTCCCCGTTGAGCTTTTCTGTTGGCTCTTCCGTCAGTTGTTTTGAAAGTTCATCTGCAACCGCCATCACGATTGCTCGTGGTGTGATGGTGGCGCCACTAAATTGATCAAAGTCTCCTCCATATTTTTTAACGTCAAAGTCGTGAGTCGCTAAAGAAGTGCCGTTAAATCCAAGGATCCAATTAGAAACGCTCAGTTCGAGTTTGTCCCCCAGTCCCGGCGTCTCTTGATGGTCTATAACCCGAACGCCGATGATTTCTCCCTTGAACGTCGTCGCGAGCCAAAAACGAATTTCTCCGTTATAGCCACTCTGGGTTTGGAGAGTTTTTAGTTGTCCGTGCTCAGCCCCTGCCTTCCAAAGCTGATAGCCTTTTTTGTTGGGTGTCAGAGTGATGTCTTGATTGCCAATGATTGACTGAAGCTGTTGGAGTTCAAAGTCTTGTTGGTTTTTCTTAATTTGATCCTCGGAAAAAAAGTGCGTGGTGCTGAGTAATAAACCGCACACGATGGCCAAGATCACCATTTTGAATATAGTCATTATCATGCGACGCGAACCCTTAGCTGTTCGTATAGAGGTACCGTTGCGTTCATAAGTAAGACGGCAAAGGCGATGCCATCCGGATAGGCACCGATGCTTCGCATGAGAAATATCAGGCAACCGACTCCAGCACCAAACATCAATAAACCTCGCGTCGTATCGGGCGATGTGACAGGATCCGTGACAATAAAAAATGCCGCTAGCATTAGACCGCCACTAAATAGATGAAACAGTGGCGAACCGAGACTGTTAGAGCTGCCGTTATCATAAAATAGTAGGCTCAGTAACGTCACAGCAGCGAGAGTTGCTGTAGGTGCCTGCCATCTCGTTGCTTTCATCATGATGAGGGCAATGCCCCCTGCCAGATAGGCGGCGTTAATCCATTCCACACCTAGTCCACCCCAACGTCCGAAGCCATTGCTGGTTGTCCATAACTCTTCGATTGTGCTGCCTGCGCGCCACTTGAAGGTGTCGAGAGGGGTTGCACCACTTAGCCCATCAACCACTGGTAGCCACTGAGACATTGCCAGCGGAAACGACACAATTAGAGCGCAATATCCGACCATTGCAGGATTAAATAGGTTCTGTCCCAGGCCGCCATATAGATGCTTGCCGAAAATGATCGCGAACCCGGCGCCAAAAGTGACGATCCACCAGGACAGCTCCGGTGGTAGAGCAAGGGCAAGTAATACCGCTGTGACAATGCCGGATCCATCCCAGGCTGACATCAAGGGGCGATCTCGAATATGCAGGATTGCGCATTCCAATGCGAATACGGTTAAGACTGAAATCGCGACATTCAGCAAAATTCCGAAGCCAAAAAACCAGACTGTTGCCATACAGCCCGGCAGCAGGCAGATCAATACCGTTAGCATGATGCTTTGGCTGCGGTTTATCATTTCGCCAGCCTTTCAAGCAGTGCTTTTCGATCATTGTCCGTCGGCTTGGTTTGGACGACCTGGTCAGCCAGGCGACTTTCTCGCTTCAGAAACCTTTGTTCAGAGATCTCGGCTTCAGCTTTTAGTTGATCGACGGCCAGTAGCGATTGTTTGGCCTGTATAAAGTATTGAGTCAGTGGAATCGCACTAGGACAGACCCGGTCACAAAGTCGGCATTCAATGCAGGCATCCAGATTCAAAGCTGTCATCGCATCGGTTGAGCTACGTTGCCAAAACAGCTGTTGTGGCTGCAAGTCTTTTGGACAGACAACTTCACAATCTCCGCAGCGAATACATTCCGTCTCGATTTGTTCAACTTTTACGACAAGCGGCTTAAGCGCTTTTTGGTTTATCGCAGTGAAGGTTGTGACCTCAATCATATCGATGCAGTCGACCGGGCAGGGCGGCAAGCACAGATCGCAACCGGTGCAAGCATTGTCGAGTACGCTATGCATCAACTGCTGTGCACCGACGATGGCATCGACTGGACAGGCCTGAATACAAAGGGTGCAGCCGATGCATTCAGCTTCTCGAATCACCGCAATTCGGCTCGGCTGTTCTTGGCCGTAGTAATCATCCAGGGAGACCACGTCTCGCCCGAGTAGTTGGGCCAGGTCAGCGATGGTTTGCTTGCCACCCGGTGGGCAGCGATTGATTGCTTCGCCTGCTGCGATGGCTTTGGCGTAGGGCAGACAACCAGGATGACCACACTGGGCACACTGAGTCTGTGGTAAACATTGGTTAATAGCCGAAACCACTTCATCTTCTGGTTCTCCGAATCTTTGCCTGGCAATGACCAATACCGCGGCTATCGACCCGACCAGGAAAGCGAGAAAAATGGGCTCTGCTGCAAGGTTGATCATCTGCCCATCCCAGTAAAGCCCATAAAAGCGAGGGAGAATAATCCGGCCGTAATCATATGGATCGCGGTACCTCGAAACGGTGCAGGAACATCGGCAAATTCGATACGCTCTCGCATGGCGGTAAAGAGAATAAGCACCATCGAAAAACCGACTGCTGCTCCAAAACCATAGATAAGCGACTCGACAAAATTGTGGGACTGCCTTACGTTGAGTAATGCAACTCCGAGTACCGCGCAGTTGGTCGTAATCAGTGGGATGAAAATGCCGAGTACCTGGTGCATCAACGGTTGAGTGGTACGCATGACGAATTCCGAAAACTGCACTAGGCCAGCGATCAGCACGATAAAGACGATTATGCGTAAATACTCCAGAGCCATTGGCTGAAGAAGGTAAGTATCAACTAGGTAGCTCGACGCGGAGGCGAGCGTGAGGACAAACGTCGTGGCGGCGGACATGCCGATAGCGGCATCAAGTTTCTTAGACGCGCCCATGAAAGGACACAGGCCAAGAAATTGCACCATAACGAAGTTGTTAACAAAAATCGTGCCCAGCAGTATCAGTAAAGTATCTGGCATTGTTTGTCGTTGTAGTTAGGTATTGCGGTTAGGTCACCCGCATGCCGGCTTTGGCGCCGTCGTGTGGTTCTAGAATGTATATGTCGGATCCGCCTGGACCTGCAGCCAGGACCATACCCTCGGACATGCCGAAGCGCATTTTTCTCGGCGCCAGATTCGCCACCATCACTGTCTGTTTGCCAATGAGTGATGCCGGGTCGTAAGCAGATTTAATACCCGCAAAAACCGAGCGCTGCTCAAAACCGAGATCAAGCGTGAGTTTAAGTAACTTGTCTGCCCCCTCGACGCTCTCAGCATTTAGGATCGTTGCGATGCGAAGATCAATTTTGGCGAAGTCGTCATACTGAATTTCAGCTGCCAATGGTTCGGCGCTACTCTCAATCTCGGGCGCAGTGGTTGCGATAGCGAGGTCCTCTTCGACCGATTCATCAACCATTGCCTGTACGGTTTTCAGTTCGATGCGAGTCATAAGGGGTTTGAACTTGTTGATCTTGTGATGGGTGAGTGGTGTACCGAGATTCGCCCAGGTCAGCTCATCAATGTTCAAGAATGCCTCAGCTTTTTCGGCTAGCGTTGGCAGGATTGGCTTTAGATAGCCCACCAGTAGGCGGAACATATTGATGCCGTCGGAACAGACCTGGTGTACAAGTTCTGCATTGGCAGGATCCTTGATCTTGGCCCAGGGTTCTTGCTCGGCAATATATTGATTCGCTTTGTCCGCTAGGGACATGATGAGTCGAGTGGCTCGTCCGAACTCATCTCGATCGTAGAGCGCAGCAATCTCTTCACCTGCCTCAATCAGTTCAGCAACCAGGGGGCTACCTGGGCTTACGGCGAGGGTCGCGTCGTATTGTTTATTGATGAAGCCTGCGCATCGGCTCGCAATGTTGACGACCTTGCCGACCAGGTCCGAGTTGACCTTTTGGACGAAATCCTCGAGGTTGATGTCCATATCATCAATGTTGTTACTGAGTTTGGTGGCAAAGTAGTAACGGATATATTCAGGATCAAGATGCTTCGCGTAGGTGGCAGCATTGATAAAGGTGCCACGGGATTTACTCATCTTCTGTCCGTTGACAGTGATGAAGCCGTGGACATGGAGGCGCGTCGGGGTTCTGAAGCCAGCAGTCTTCAATATTGCTGGCCAAAACAAAGCATGGAAATTAATGATGTCCTTACCAATAAAATGATGGACCTCGAAGTTCGAGTCATCCTGCCAATATTCAGCGAAGTCGTTGCGACCCTGCTGGTCCAGCAGATTTTGGAAGCTGGCCATATAACCCACCGGAGCGTCCAACCAGACATAAAAATACTTGCCGGGTTCATCGGGAATCTCAAAACCGAAGTAGGGCGCGTCGCGGCTAATATCCCAATCCTGAAGGCCGACTTCCAACCATTCGGATAATTTGTTTGCGACCTGATCATTCATGGTGCCGCTACGGGTCCACTCTTTCAGGAAGTCCGTGAAGTTTGAGAGAGCAAAGAAGATATGCGTTGATGCCTTGAGGATCGGTTTTGCACCGGATACCTTGGAAACGGGATTGATCAGGTCAGTTGCGTCATAAGTTGCTCCGCAGGACTCGCAGTTGTCGCCGTATTGCCCCTCGGCCTTACATTTTGGGCAGGTGCCGACAATAAATCGATCTGCTAGAAACATATTCTTTTCTGGGTCGTAGAGTTGATCAACTTCTTTCTTTCTGATTTGCCCGGCAGCCTTGAGCTTATTGTAAATCTCAGCACTAAAGGCCTGATTCTCGGGAGAATGGGTGGAATGATAATTATCATGGCTAATCGAAAAGGCACGAAAATCTTCCTCGTGCTCACTTTTTATCGACGCAATCAACGCTTCCGGCGTGACGCCACGTTCCTCGGCTTTTAGCATAATGGCAGTGCCGTGAGTATCATCTGCACAAACGTAGGTGCACTGATTGCCCTGCATACGCTGAAAACGGGCCCATATATCAGTTTGAACATGCTCCAGCATGTGGCCTAAATGGATAGATCCATTGGCATTAGGGAGCGCGCTGGTGATTAGAATGTGACGTTTCGACATGTGAACCCGAAGGCGGTTTTTAAGGGTGCTCAATATACCGATGCAACTGCCTTTTATCATCCGGTTTACGTTGAATCGAGAAATAGGATTTAATAGCACTCTTTTTCATCTGGAGAATCATCATCGCTGCTGGACCTCAAAAAATGACCTTGCCTGGCGTCAAACGCATTATTGCCGTTGCTTCTGGCAAGGGTGGAGTGGGTAAGTCGACCGTATCCGTGAATCTAGCGCTGGCGCTTGCCGCTGAAGGCCACACAGTTGGATTACTTGATGCTGATATTTATGGACCAAGTCAGGGTTTGATGTTGGGCGTGCCGGAAGGTACCAAACCCAATGTCGCCGGAGAGTATCTAGAGCCGATAGAAGCCCATGGTCTGCAAGTGATGTCCATGAGCTTTGTGACATCGGATCGGACCCCCGCGGTTTGGCGTGGACCCATGGCAAGTGGGGCGTTACAGCAACTTCTCGCCCAGACCTACTGGCAGAAGGTCGATTATCTGGTGGTCGATATGCCTCCTGGCACTGGCGATATACAACTCACCATGTCTCAACAGGTGCCCTTAAGTGGGGCTGTGATTGTCACCACGCCTCAAGATATCGCGCTCTTAGATGCGAGAAAGGGCATTGAGATGTTTCGCAAAGTCGAGGTGCCACTACTCGGAATTGTTGAAAATATGAGTATGCACACCTGTTCTGAATGTGGGAACAAGGAGGCAATATTTGGTTCGGGCGGGGGTAATTCCATTGCCGCAGAATACAATACGTCGATTCTGGCTCAGCTGCCGCTGTCGATGTCGATCCGGGAGCAATCAGATAGTGGCACACCCGCTATGATCAGCGAACCAGAAGGCGAAATTGCTGATTTGTTTCGGGGTATTGCCCAAAAAATCCATGGCATGATCGAATCGGTCCAAAAGATTAGTCCTCGGATTCACATTGTGGACGACTAGTCGAGCTAGTCCGTGCTGAACCCATCGGTTATGATGCGCAGCGCAATTTTGCGGTAAAGCTTGTAAGGGAAGTTCCCATGACCATCAAGTCCGATCGTTGGATCCAAAAGATGTCTCGAGAGGCGGATATGATTTCGCCTTTTGAACCTGGTCAGGTCCGGGAAGAAGGGGGTGAGAAGATCATTTCCTACGGAACGTCTAGCTACGGCTACGACGTCCGTTGCTCAAATGAGTTCAAGGTGTTTACCAACATCCACTCTGCAACGGTCGACCCTAAGCATTTTGACGAAAACAGCTTTGTCGATGTGCAGAGCGATGTTTGCGTGATACCGCCTAATTCATTTGCCCTGGCTCGAACCATCGAGTATTTCAAAATCCCCCGCAATGTGCTGACAATTTGTTTAGGCAAGTCGACCTATGCGCGTTGCGGCATCATCGTCAATGTCACGCCATTAGAACCAGAATGGGAAGGGCATGTGACACTGGAGTTCTCTAACACAACGACCCTACCGGCGAAGATTTATGCCAATGAGGGTGTTGCCCAGATGTTGTTCTTTGAGTCTGACGAAGAGTGTGAGACTTCCTACAAAGACCGCGGTGGCAAGTACCAGGGGCAAAGGGGTGTGACACTGCCTAGAGCGTGATTGAAGGCCTAGAGCTTTCTTCCCTCGAATTCAGCTTCCCGAAGCAGTAGCTCGAATCCATCCCCGTCGGCTTCCAACTGTTGGAAACGTACCAGCAAAAAGTCGTATTCAGGTGCAAGCCAGAAGGTGGATTCGCGATTCCGAGTATCTTTAACTCGTGAGACCTTGATGGTTTTCATTTTACCTAGAGGTGTGTCGATTTCTTCTTCGCCAATGACCTTGAAGGAATAGTTTTTGAGTTTGCCGCCATCAGCGATGACATAGTCTAGCT
>JBLHQQ010000044.1:0-11702 GCA_047625245.1 Candidatus Azotimanducaceae bacterium | reverse complement strand
CTTCCTTGGAGCGGAATAGCCAAGAAGGGTTTCTGCTGACCAACGAGGGAATCAACTATGTTCAGATCCCAGTGGTGTGGGACAAACCTACGGCTGCGGATCTGCAACTATTTTATGCAGTGATGGAGGGTAGAGGTGAACGGAAAACTCTCGTTCATTGCTTTGCGAACTATCGCGCCTCGGCATTTACCTATCTTTACCGTGTGACGCGGCTAGGAGTCGATGAGGCTGAAGCCAGAAAGGACCTCGAAATTGTTTGGAGCGAAGAGGCTTTTGTTGACGCTCCCCAATGGCGAAAATTTATCGATACGCACTTAAGCGACCTATGAGCGGACTTCTCGGACCAGAAGGTGAGGGCGCTATATACCTCTCTCGTGTTGATAGCGAAGAGTTGTTGGGCAGTTTCGTGCCACTCAGCTTTCTTCTTGAAGGGACTCTCTGGCCGACTGTTGAACATTATCTTCAGGCGATGCAATACGAATCCACTTTCGAGCAGGAACGCGTTCGCTTGCTCGAAACACCAGCCCTTGCTCATAAGGAACGAAAAGGTCGGTGGTTTAAGCGGCGGCGCCAAAATTGGAAAACTGTTGCACCGGTATACCTAACCCGAGCGATTTACACTCGATGTAAAACCCATAAGGCGGCGACTCATCGATTACTCAATACCGACGAATCCATGCTGATTGAGAATGATCAATACGATTACTTTTGGGGTTGTGGAAGGGATCGACGGGGCGAAAATCAGTACGGACATGTGCTGATGAACGTCAGGCAAAAGTTAAGGTCTGAATCGACCTGATTCGGAATACTGGTGTTTTAGCGCCTACTATATGAACCCGCCAGCCTACGTTGAGCTGCTGTTGGGATATGCATCCCTCGAACCAAAGCAAATTAGCACTGGGGTTCGACGGTTGGCCAGGGTGATTCGAGAAATTTCTGCTTAGTTGTCATTTTCATCACGAGCTTTGTCTTTCTTTCCTGCCCGTGCGCTGCGCGCCACATCAAAAACCCGATCAAACCGCTGAACTTCATTTTTAGGACTTCCGCCACAGCCTTGTTGTGGCCAATCGTCGAAAGGGCTCCAAGGGGTGAATAGCCAAAAGGGACAGTAGCCAGACCTTCGAGTCGATTAATGATGTTCTTAGCCAACGCCTTGCCTTGGTGGTCTGCGTATTGAGCTGTGGGATCGCGCCGCTAAAGCCGCCGCTGATCACGATAAAGTTGGTCAGCCACCGTTTAAGTTCTAGCTTCACCATATGCGGTTTCGTAGGAAAAGCGCATCACCGATGGTTTTTAGGGGTAATGCGTAGGCGTCCATTCCTGGCACAAGATCCGTCGTAGCTCGAGTACTGCAAGCAAACACCAGTTGGTCATAGTGGATCTCGCCGGAGCCTTCTCCCAGTTAATAAATAACGCGACTTTGATAGTCAATATCTGTCACGTCTACCATGTAGAAATAGGATTTCTTAACGATCTGGCGAACCGGGGCAACTGCGTGGGCAGGTGGTATGGATGCGCCAACAACCTCCGCCAGGAGCGGATTGTAAGTAATGAAATTATCTAAGCTTATTAGCCCAATTCGATAACCATCGGGTAATCGCTTTTCCATAGCTTTGGCGAGGGCGTTACCAGCAAAACCAGCGCCAATAATGGCCATAGTCTTTTTCTTATTCATATCAGTGCTTCTTCATCGCTGCGTCAGCTTGAGTGCGAATAAGATCTCGCGAAACACTCAATTGTTACAAGTGAAGAACTAATCTGCTTCAGAACTTGTTGTCTCTGCGTTGTAAAGTGATTTGAGTTGTTCACTATTGGCAGTGGACGAAATCTTCCAGCCAGATTTGGTTAGCTGCTCATTTGCCTGGTGAGAAATTGCCCCCAGGATCCAGAGCGACTTTACTTCATCACTTTTAATGTCTGCCATGCGAGATTCAACGAGGTCAGTCCAGAGCAAGTTGTCCGCAGGCAACATGAGTAGAACTGTCCCCTCGACTGTCAAACCATAAGGCAGGCCATCATCGCTGATGATCTCCGTGATGGCGGCAACGTCCCCGGCATCGGTGTTGTACCAGGCGAGGAGGTTGATAGTTTGGAGCAGGAAGTTTGTGGCTTCAAAGGATTCACTATTGGCGAACATAGCTGGCAGCTGATTGAGGTTGGCGACCCCATCCAGACGCGTCAGTGCGTTACAAATAGCAGTCTGAGTAGTCGGTGTTAAATAGCTGGCTTTGATTAAAGCATCGATATCAGAAGCCTCGACCGCGAATTCGGCGAGGCAGGCGCGGTTTTTTTGTTCTAGCTGTTGTGCACTTTGACGATAAATTTCTGTCTGGTCTCCGAGCACACCCACCGCCAAACCGGCGCCCATTGGCAAGGCGATATCGACCGGTAAGCCACCGATGAATTCAACCACAGACATGCTCGATACCATCTTCCGAAGTTTCATGTTGGTTGTGTAGGGGTCAGTCTTGAGTTCTGAAGCCCAGTTGCGTTCGCTGTTGCCGACGAGATAATTCATCTCACGAAAGTCTTTGGGGTCGATATCGTTAGAATCAGGTTTGTTCTGAAACAGTCGCTTCGTTAATCCAAAGCCTCGACGGGCACCAGCAAAAACTCGATCTACACCTCCTGGAATACCTTGGACGGTTTTCACCGGGGACGTAAATACAGCCGCGATGGCAGTCGCTGTTTCAACACCAGCATCCTTTAATGCATTGACGAAAACATCGGCACGAGAAACTGCTTCGAGATAAGCCATTGCGTCGACTTCGGTCACGCGAGTTTTCAACGCTGCCATACCGGTGACTGCAAACTGGCCAAATTCGGACGAGATGATATAGGTGTTTTGAAACCCGTCACTGACGGCAATACTGCTAACCGTGTGATTAGGACCAGCCTGAAGGACGGCAGGTAGGTAGTCAGCACTGCCGACCTCCCCGGGTGTCTCGTATTGATCTGTGGGTTCGTGATGATTGGCGTAGCTATTGACCGAAAAGGCCGCCAGCGTGACAAGTGTGATCAGACGCATATTTTGTCCTTTATTGGTTTTTATTGGCTTTTTTGGTTTTTCTATCTGGCTTTGTTTTATTTTTACTCGCTGACAATCTCGGGGTTGCCGATGTGTCTTTGAATCAGGGCGGCGAATGCTCGGCGACCGGCGCCAGATTCCACCAGATCGGCCTTGGCAAACCGAGCGGCTTCTGCGGAAATAGGTTTGGCGTGCCTTACTTTCATATGGCTTTCGGCTACTCGTTCCATAATGATAAAACTGCCCACTGCTTCTGCAACGCTGTCACCGACGGACAGCAGACCATGATTACGAAGAATAATAGCTCGGGTATTGCCGAGGGCATCGGCGATCCGCTGACCTGCTTCAACGCTTTGTACCTGAACTTCCTCGTCGTCAAACAGGCTGTGGTCTTCAAAGAAAATAGTTGATTCCTGTGTGATGGCATCAAATAGTCTGGCTTCAGCGGAAAAGGGTGTGCCCCAGCCAGTGTGAACATGCACGGCGCTGACGGCGTCAGGCCGTGTTCTCAGAATAGGATAGTGAATATAGTATCCGGCGACATTAACGAATCCGTCACCCTCCACCAGCTCACCATTTGGGTCGATCAATACCAGATCGGACACCCTTGCTTGATGATAGGAAACTCCATAGCGCAACATCCAAAAGCAATCGGTTCGTTCTGGGTCGCGGGCACTAATGTGACCGTCTCCGGTATCACCCCAGCGTTGTGCTGCCAGCAGTCTATAGCCTAACGCGCAGTCACGCTTGCGCCTGGCTCGAACCTGTTCAGGCGTGAATTCTGGTTTTGCAGCCCTCGCTTGCGACATAATAGAGTTCTTCTCGAGAATTTGATGATGTCAGATCATACAACAATCCTGTCGAAGGGTAATGCCAGTCAAAACGCCTGTGAATTTATTGGCGTGGACTGGGGTACATCGAGTTTTCGGCTGATGACCTTCGACACCGAGGGTAGAGTTCAGTATCAGGTGGCTAATTTGAGTGGTGTTGCAAAGTTGGGTCGTGCCGGTCTAGCCGAATTCTTCAAACACCAAATTGCTCAGTTCGGTGCTGCACCAACCCTGATGTGCGGAATGGTCGGGTCGAGTCTGGGTTGGCAAGAAGTCCCTTATTTGGATTGTCCCATCCAGATTACTGACTTTGGACAGCAGTTGGTGCGGCTCAATGCCGATTTTGAGGCCTATCTTGTGCCTGGCCTGCGTTCAACTGAAGGTCATCTTGATGTGATGCGTGGTGAGGAAGTTCAGGTTTGTGGCTGGTGGCATTCGGCTCAGGAGTATCAGAGAGAAACCTGTCGACTGTGCTTACCGGGCACCCATTCAAAGTGGGTAACGACGACAAATGGTCAAATAACGAGCATCGAAACCGCGCTGACTGGAGAACTTTTTCAGCTTGCTAGTCAATACAGTGTATTGGTGCAGGGTCAGCAACAGTGGTGTGAGCAATCCTTTGCTAAGGGTGTCGTCGCATCTCAGAGTGGCAAAGGAATACTGCATAGCCTTTTTTCTGTGCGGGCCAATGTTGTAGCAGGGACTGACCGAGCAGATGCTGCGGAGAGTTACTTATCTGGTTTGTTAATCGGCACAGAACTGCGAGAGCAAGCGTTTGCCGGGCCGATTCATCTGATTGGAGCCGATAGTCTGCTCGATCGATACCGAACTGCTGCCGGCCTTATAGGCATTCCAGTTCTGGGCTGGGATGGCCAAGCAATGGTTGCAGCGGGTCTTTGGACAATTTGGAGAGATCGAAATGGATAATGAACATTTGCCACTGATTGCCATTCTGCGAGGCATTACATTGCCGGAAGTCGAACCGATTGCGAATGTGTTGTTTGAATCTGGAATACGCTATATCGAGATCCCACTCAATTCCCCGGACCCTTTCCCCAGCATTGAAGCGTTAGTCGAGCTTTATGGTGACCGGGCGCTTTGCGGTGCGGGCACGGTCACGACACTTGATGAAGTTGATCGGCTGGTCGAATGCGGCGGCAAGCTCAGTGTTTCTCCGCATACCGACGCGCGGCTTATTAAGGCAGGTTTAGATAAAAACTTAGTAGTATTTCCAGGGGTTGCGACTATTACCGAGGCGATGACCGCGATTGGTGCTGGAGCAACGTGTTTGAAGCTGTTTCCCGCTGGAGATCTTGGTGTTGGATATCTGAAAAGCATCAACGCGGTGATTCCGGCCCATATCCCAATATTTGCAGTGGGCAATATCGGCCTTGAGGATTTGCCGTCTTTTTGGCGGGCGGGTGCTCGCGGATTTGGTATTGGCGGTGGTGTTTATCAACCCGGTTTGCCAGTCGTGGAGGTTCGTGAGCTTGCTTGCCAATATGTTGCGGCAGTCAAAGAGCTAGTCGAGGAAGAAAGAAATGGATGAAACCCAACAGTATTGGTTTGATTCTCAAGGGTACTTTATCGTGCCGGGGGTTCTGGATGGCAGGCTGATCGAATTCCTGCGGTCCACCATGGGACCAGCGACTGAACAACATGATCCAGCGGCCAAGGAAGACAATCCGCTCCACTGGTCAAAGGCCTGGCGCGAAATTATGGACCTGCCTATACTTCGCCCCATCCTTGAGTCGTTGGTCGGCAATCATGCTTTGCGACTTTATCGTGAAGACAAAAACGGAGAAGAGCATTTACCGACCTACCGGCTGGATCATATTAATGTCCATCAGCATGTAGCAGAAGGGTTTGCTGGGATGAATTTGCATGGCGGTTGGGTAAACGCCGGTGGTTCTCAGTTTTTTCGCTATCACGATGGTAAGTTTTATAATGGATTGATCGTGGTCGCTTTTGAACTGTTTGACACCTCAAAGAATGGTGGCGGTTTTTGCTGTATTCCGGGTAGCCATAAGGCGAATCTACCATTGCCGAAAGGCTGGGCGGAAAAAGGTGGAGATGCCGGAGGGTTGATTAAGGGGATATCTGCTCAGGCTGGGGATGCCATCATTTTTACGGAAACACTGGTCCACGGGACCTTGCCATGGCGAGTCGACGCGATGCGCCAAACCGCCTTCTACAAATATTCACCCCATGCAACGAGTTGGACAGCGGATTACTTCGATCCCAACGATTTCACTCACTACTCTGATATAACAGAACGCCAGCTGGCATTACTCGAGGCGCCGAATGCTCGTTATGCTGGTCGACAAACCCGCCCACCCAGGCTAATCAAGTAAGCTCAGTTCTTAGAGACGGTCTAAAGGGACGGTCTAAGCGGGTTTCCAGCCGAGACAATAAGCAACGAGCTTGTTGCTATCTAGATCACGAAAATAGCCGCCATAGAATCCCATGCTAGAGCCCCGGTCATGGGGTTCTCCCTCGTCCGTTGCGCCCAGGCTGATAGCTTTTTGATAGAAGCGTTCAACGGCTTCGCCGGTTTTGAGATCGAGCGCAATCATGCTGCCATTGCCAGCTGTGGCGTTAAGCTCATCAAATGCGGTGATAACTGAAAACAAAGGCCCCTCGCCATTACTCCAACCTAACATTCGCTCATCGGTCATCGCGCGTTTGGCGCCGACCTCGGCGAGTAGCTCATCGTAGAACCTTCCTGCCTTCTGCAGGTCGTTGGTGCCTAGAGTGATGTATCCAATCATAGTGCTTCCTTTTAAACTGAAAACGGGAGATTGAAACAAAAACGGCCCTTTCGGGCCGCGTTGTGTGTACGAGATGTGCGCCGTTAAGCAGGCTTACTTCTCCTCTCTTATCATTTCAACGTTAGCTTCAACAACACCAACCACTCGTCGATTAGTTTGACGACCTTCAATGTTATCGTTGGAAGCAATTGGTTTTGTTTCACCGTGGGCAATTGAAGATACTCGATCTGCCGAGACATTAAAATCTCGAGTCAGAATTTTGACGATCGTATCAGCGCGACGCTGCGACAAGTTCTGGTTGTAGGCTTCTGTACCCCGGCTATCGGTGTGACCCTCGATCGTGACTTTGGTTGGTGGGTATTGAGCCATAAAGTCAGAAACCCTCTGAACTTCAACTTTGTGCGTAGGGCGCGCCTCGGCAGAATCAGTGTCAAACTCAACATTTAATTTGACTGAAACGCTCTCTTTTAGCATCACATAACAGCCACGGCTGTCGATACGCACGCCGACCATGTCAGTGCCGGGGCAAGAATCCTTATAATCAGGAACCTTGTCGCCGTCGGTGTCGATGGCACAACCGCGACTGTCGACGGATACATTTGCCGGTGTGCGAGGGCAAGCATCGCGATCATCGGTTACACCGTCATTGTCAGTATCTAGTGGGCCAGCTGGCGCTGGAGCAGCTGTTGGGCTGGCTTGACTAAAACTGTGATGTAAGCTGACATAAAACGCCGCATCAATTTCGCTGGATTCTGACGTTCTAAAGAATTTGAAATCGGATCGAAGCGCAGTTTTTTCTCTGAACCAGTATTTTGCACCAACACCAACATTGACTAGGGACTCGCCATTATTAGAACTTGTGGTATCGAAGTCCGCTTGACCTACTCCAAAGGAGAAAAACGGTGTGATCTTGTTAATGGTCTCGAGATGGTACAGGCCGTCCAGACGGTAGTGATCAGCGTTGACATCGACGCCACCATTTTCTGTTTCAGAATCGGCGTTTAGATAAGAGAATTCGATTGCCCATGGGCTGGCGAATCGATATCCGATACCGAGGTTGTACAGAACTTGATTGTCCAACTGTCGGTCGCTATCAAAGCCGTAGGCACCCAATCCTAAAGTGGTTGTGACGCCTTCGGCTTCGTCCGCCATAGCTGGCAAGTGAAGGATTGAGGCTGTTAAAACTAATGTTGCGAGCAGAATGCGGCTAATCATGGATTGATCTCTTTAGTGTTAGGGTGATCATAGCGAAGTTTGCATTCAGGCGCATGAAATTCAAAGGATATATTCTAAATTTTGTAGGAATTTGGTTCGTTCTGTTCTTTTCCCTCGGAATTGCGGTTTAGTGGCCTCTTTCTTAGCGCTGGATAGACATGTCATGCTCGCCCAATGGCGAAAAGCGACGATTGGATCAGGAAAGTAACAGCAGCTGTCCTTCTGCTGGCAGGCTTCGTTTTGCTGGCAAGTTGCACGAAAACGGGTCTCAAGACAGATCTCGATCAATATACTCGCCGACTAGCTAGAGCTCTCGATCAGCCAGTTGTACAAGAAGTGGTGCAGAGTGAGGCGCCAGAAAGACTCATTTTACCGGCTCCGCGAGGCTTGAGCCAAGCGATAGACCCGATCACCATAAATCTTCTAGATTTCTTGCAGCTAGGTGACTGCGAGCTTCAGCAGGCGGTGGCAGATAAAAATAGCAGCCTGGGTATGTTCTCATCGGTGTCCCGGCTTCTCGCTCAGGATGTGTTATTTATTTCTCTGGCGAATCGCTGTTATGAAAGCCTCCCTTCGAATGCAGAGTTGGCAGTTCTACTTCGACGAGCTGCATCGGAAAAGCAGGCTACGCTGGATAAGAGAATCTGGAATGGCATCCTCGCTGGACCAGAATATCGTCGGTTCTGGCAGATCGATCTGTATGACTATCCTGAGCGGTTTGATAGCCGGGTGGAAATTGCCTTAATGGAGATTGAATCGGTTGTGGTTGCACTCCAAATAGGCAAACGGGATATTGATTGGCATTCACTAGAAGCCGCGCTTGAAGTTTTAAGAAATGGTGAAGCCGGGGCTCTCGTTGAAAGCTGGCGGCAGGTTGCGATATACCTCGATATGGCGACACGACTCACTCAAGCGAGGACGGCACGAAGGCCCCTTTGTTTTCCCAACATGAACAATCCAAAAGCCGAGGTCTTTCGCAATGTGGTGCTTGAACTCTTTATCCAAGGGCTGCAAAAAGATATCGCGATCCTAAATCGACGATATTACGATATTATGATTCCTCTGCGGCGCATTGAAGAGCGACTTGAAGAGACCGAACCAGAAAGCTATCGCCAATTTCGCTTAGATAGAGACAAACTCCTTGAGCTGGCAAGGGGGTCTGTCTCAGAGCATGTTGCAGTACTCGAACCTCTCATGGTGCAATGTGGGTTTCTTCCCAAGAGTAATTTAAGTGATGAGTGAGCGAACTTTCTATAGTTTGTGGCAAAGTCAGGTCGCCGGTCAGGCCCCTTTTGAACTAGCACTGCAAGGAGGTGAACTGGCCGAAACCTGTGGCCAAATATTTATTGCTGGTTATCAGGCTGCGGTTCGGCAGACCTTTCCAGAGATAGAATGCAGCGGTTGGTGCTGCTTTGCTGTAACCGAGGACCGTGGTGACGACGTAACCTTTCCCAGTGTTACCATCGCAGGCAGTAAAGTCAGCGGGTTCAAAACCTGGATTGCGGCCGCAGACTGTGTCGATTTGTTAGTCTTGAAAGTCGGTAATGGTGATGGGGCACTTTACGGCAGTGTGTTAGCCGATGATCCCGGAGTGACTATTCAATCGAGACCCGGTCGATTCCTAGCAGATATGAGTCAGGGCGCGGCTGAGTTTAAAAACGCGACTTTCCAGGAATTTTCTAATGTCTCTCGGGTTCGAGAGTTTCGCCGCATTGAACCTTACTACATCTACGTAGCGTTTCTAGCCAGGTTGTCGAGCTTGGACAATGGTGTGAGTGATATGGCGCTGAGGATGCTCAAACAGCAGGCAGAAGAATCTGATGTCGTGGGGCTTGATGCTGAGGTTTCGCGCCTATTGGGTTTGATGGAGCAGCAGGCCATTGAACTGGGCGATCAGTGGGAGACGGATAAACGCCTCCTTACCATGTACTCAAAGAGTATTAGGGGTTAGCCAGGGATGACTTCCTTGGCTAAGAACTCCTCGTAGCCGCCTGGGAAGTCCACCAGTTTGTTGTCTGCAATTTCAATGACTCTGGTGGCGAGGGATGAGACAAATTCTCGGTCGTGGCTAACGAAAATCAACGTCCCCTCAAAGTTATCCAGTGCCAGGTTCAGGGCTTCGATCGATTCCATGTCGAGGTGATTGGTAGGTTCGTCAAGGAGCATGACGTTGGGTTCGCTCATCACGAGCTTTCCGAACAGCAGCCTATTTTTCTCTCCACCGGAACAGACCTTAACGCCTTTTTCAAAATCTTCGGTTGAGAAGAGCAAACGACCGAGTGTGGCTCGAACAATTTGATCTTCATGGCCGGGCTTGCGCCACTGGCTCATCCAGTCAAACAGGTTCAGCTCAGAATCAAAATCATTTGTGCTGTCTTGGGGACAATAACCGAGCGTCGCATTTTCTGACCACTTAACGTTACCTTGAGTGGGGCTGACTTCGCCCATTAAGCAACGCAGCAGGGTAGATTTGCCAACACCGTTTTCGCCAACGATGGCCAACCTAGCGCCTGCTTCGAGAATTAGATTGGCGCCACCGAAGAGTGGCTCGTCAAACCCGTGTCCTAAGTTCTCTAGCTCGACGGCATTTCGGTGTAACTTCCCTTCTGGCGTAAACCGGATGTAAGGGCTCACTCGACTACTGGGTTTGATATCTGCGAGTTCAATTTTAGTGATTTGCTTTGCTCGAGAAGTTGCCTGTTTTGCTTTGGAAGCATTAGCTGAGAAGCGACTGACAAAGTGTTTGAGCTCTGCGATCTGTGCTTTTTTCTTAGCATTCTCGTTTTGCATCGTTTCTCGGGCTTGAGTTGAGGCAATCATGAAGTCGTCATAATTGCCGTGATAAAGCCTTAGCTCTCGATAGTCGATGTCTGCCATGTGGGTGCAAACGGTGTTTAAAAAATGCCGGTCGTGAGAAATGATGATCATGGTGCTTTTTCTAGCGACCAGTATTTCCTCTAGCCAACGAATAGTGTGGATGTCTAGGTTGTTGGTGGGCTCGTCTAACAGCAATATGTCCGGATTGGAGAATAAGGCCTGGGCCAGCAAGACTCGCAACTTTCTGCCCGGCGCAATCTCGCTCATCAATCCGTAGTGAACAGCTTCTTCTATACCGGCACCGAGAAGAATCTCTCCCGCTCGACTCTCTGCACTGTAGCCATCCATCTCTGCGTACTGAACTTCCAGATCGGCGACGTTAATGCCATCTTCCTCGGTCATGTCCGGTAGCGCGTAAATTCTGTCCCGTTCCTGCTTTACTGCGGCAAGTTCCTTGTGGCCCATAATGACTGTGTCGATCACGGTGTAATGCTCAAAGGCAAACTGATCCTGGTGCAGTTCGCCGACGCGGGTATTTGACTCAAAGGACACGTTGCCGCTGGTGGGCGTGAGGCTACCAGTCAAGATGTTCATAAAGGTGGATTTGCCACAGCCATTGGCGCCAATTAGGCCATAGCGATTACCCTCGCCAAATTTCACTGAGATATTTTCAAACAGAGGTTTGGCGCCGAACTGCATGGTGACATTTGCGGTGGTAATCACGGGATTTGCTCTCAAAAAGTGCGGCATCATAGGCATTTGTGCTGCGTTCGTCGAGTCTACTGGCATTTGGGCCGACAATTCTCGGACAAATCCAGAATTGATGTAGGAATTGATGCATGAGTTGTATTGAATTCCGCTCGCGGTTATTTTAAAAGATTGAATGGCTTGAGAGAGCGACATGCAGTTTGACTTAATGACGGGAGGGCTGGGCTGGCAAAAAAGTGCTGATCTAGCGATAAAGCTCGAACAACAGGGTTTTTCTGGAATGTTATTCACCGAGGCGGCCAAAGTGCCCTGGATGATGATTGGTGCAGCCGC
>JBLHQQ010000043.1:0-11704 GCA_047625245.1 Candidatus Azotimanducaceae bacterium | reverse complement strand
GCCCACCCACCTTCTAGCTGGCGCATCTCTCGACGAAGCACTTCGTCCTTGGTAAGAGTATTACCTCTGAAGTTGATTCGTCTCACATAGGCGCGCTTACCTGCATCAACGAAGAATTTCACATCGACTTCGTTGCCTTCACCCACTGGTACCGGCTGACCGGTGGCGCTAGCAAAGGTATAACCAGCATTGCCTAACGCCCCTTCGATCTGCTCTTCACTAGCGGTAATGAGCTGACGAGAAAATTTCTGACCAGCTTGCACATAAAGTAATCCGCGTATGCCGGCCTCCGGAATATCCTGAAGCTCACCCGCAATTTCGACGTTTTGGACAGTATAAACATCGCCTTCTCGAACATTTACGGTGATATAAACATCTTCTTTGTTTGGCGCGATTGCGACCTGCGTCGAATCGATCGTGAAATTTAGGTAACCACGGTCAAGATAATGAGATTCTAGCGTTTCCAGGTCACCGCTGAGTTTTTCTCGAGAGTAACGGTCATCCTTTGTGTAGAACGAAAACAGGGTCGGCAGCTTGAGTTCTAGCAATTCAAGCAGGGTTGCGTCGTCGTAGACTTTGTTCCCGACGATATTTATATGGCGCAATCCAGCCACGTCGCCTTCGGTGACATCAATTTTTATCGCGACCCGGTTACGAGGCAAGTCTTCTAAGGAGGTGACGATTCTGGCGCCGTAGCGACCCTGAGACACATACTGTCGTTCAAGGTCAGAACGAATATGCTCCAGCGTCACCTTCTTGAAAATTTCCCCTTCCGCAAGACCTGAATTACTCAACCCGTCAAGCAACGCCTCAGTCTTGATAGCCTTGTTACCCTCGATTTCGAGTGAATCAATCGCCGGTCGCTCCCTGACGATAATTACCATGATAGAGCCATCTCGGCCTACTTTAACGTCGTCAAAGGAGCCGGTTTGGAATATCTGCCGCACCACCGCCCGAATGTCAGACTCACGAAGATCATCACCGACGTTCACGGGTATCGCGGCAAACACTGTACCTGCGGAAACTCGTTGCAAACCCTCAACACGAATGTCGGAGATAGTGAAAGCCTGAGCCTGTATACACATTGCTGCGGCCAACACAGCAAGCAAGGTTTTTATTCTTGTCATATTTTAAATAACCGGAGAAAAAGATCTAGACTCAAAGTCTTGAAAGATCATTATAAAACGCTAGCAACATAATGCTGACGATTACAAACATACCCATTTGCATGCCCCAAACCTGCACTCGCTCGGGTACTGGTTTACGGGTCACTAGCTCGACTAAACAATAAAGCAAATGACCGCCATCCAGAACCGGAATCGGCAGTAGATTCAATACACCCAGACTGATAGAGAGGAGTGCAATAAACCCAATAAAACTTTCTAAACCTGACTCGGCAGTGGCGCTCGCAATCTGAGCGATCGTGATCGGACCGCTGAGGTTTTTCGGCGAGATTGCACCAACAATCATTTTTCTGATCGAATCGAGCGTAAATACCGTTACAGACCAGGTCTTCTCGACAGCCGGAATCCAAGCTGAATAAAATGGATAAGTGACCGTCCGTTGCATGTCCTCAGGCAGTTCAATGGCGACACGGGCGGCACCAAGAAACCCCCTGACGGACCCATCATCCTGTCGTATGCCCTTTGGCGTGACCTTCAAATCCACACTTTGATTGGACCGCAACACCTTAAGCTCTACCTGTTGATCTCCATGGGCCTGAATAAGCCGAACGAGTTGGTGCCAATCGGTTACTTCAATATCGTTAAATCGGGTCACCTTGTCACCGGCTTGAATGCCAGAAAGGGCCGCTGCTTCGCCTTCTACCACGCTGCCGATGAGCGCTGGGATCATAGGGTAGTCAGGTATCAATCCCAGGGCAGAAGTTGGAAACGGGCTTTCGACGTCGGACAACCAATCGACAATTCTGACCTGCTTTGACAGAGTTGCATTGCTACTACCCGAGGGAAGCAGAGTAAATTCAATTTCGCCTGTATCGCCAATACGCCCGAACAGCTGCATATTGACCTCACTCCAGGTCCCCGTCGGCTCGCCATCTACCGCGATGATTTCCATGCCTTGCTGAAAACCATTCAAACCAGCGGCGGATTCCGGATCTACCTCGCCAATCTTCGGCACGATTCCCGTGACGCCCGCCATAAATAGAACCCAGTAGGCGACGATGGCTAATAGAAAATTAGCAATCGGACCTGCGGCGACGATCGCGATACGCTGCAAAACCGATTTGTTATTGAAAGCCATATGCTTCAGATCGTCGGGCACAAAGCCTTCTCTCTCATCTAGCATCTTGACGTAACCCCCAAGAGGAATCGCCGCGATGGCGAACTCAGTTCCTTCGAGGGGTTGATTGTTGCGGGTGGTGATCGGTTGACCGGCAGGCGGCTGCGTTTGAACCGGCGCACGGCCACGACGACTCAATATGACTTGGCCAAACCCGACGCTGAAACGTAGCACGTGGACGCCGCACAACCTTGCGACCCAGTAGTGCCCGAATTCGTGAATCGTGACAAGTATTGACAGCGTCACAATCAGCGCCAAAATGCTTTGTAAAACTTCTTCCATATCGAGTTAATGACTTGTTTGTGAACTAAAGGTATCCGATGGGTTTAAAGACTTTTTGCCAGCTTTTTGATTTGCTCGTTGGCTTTGAGTCTCGATTCAGTATCGATGGACAGAATATGCTCTATTGTAGGGGTTTCAATCTCTTCTGTCTGATTCAATACCGCTTCTATGACTATTGGGATATCGGTAAAGCGAATAAGTTCATGTAAAAAGCTGTCAACGGCGATTTCATTGGCTGCATTCAGACCAATGGAGATGCTCCCCATTGCATTTGCCGCATGTTCAGCAAGGGCCACCGCAGGAAATCGGGATCGATCAAGAGGCTCGAAGGTCAATTGACCGATGGCGATAAGATCCAGCGCATCGACGCCGCTCTCCAACCGCGCCGGCCAGCCAAGGCCATGGGCAATGGGAATTCTCATATCCGCGTTTCCCAGTTGGGCGATGACCGAACCATCCACATATTGCACCATGGAATGGATCGTTGACTGAGGGTGAATCACAATTTCGATCTTGTCTGGAGAGGTATCAAAAAGCCACTTCGCCTCGATCAACTCCAAACCCTTGTTCATCATCGTGGCAGAATCCACAGAAATTTTTCGCCCCATGTCCCAATTTGGATGAGCACAGGCTTGATCGGGTGTAACTGACTGAAGTTCATCTAAGGGCAGTGTTCGAAGTGGACCACCGGAGCCAGTTAGAAGGATTTTACTCACCCCATCCGCGTGTCCAGCTGCGCCGTTGGCCAGACACTGAAATATTGCATTGTGTTCACTATCGATGGGCAACAATTCAGCTCCGTTAGAACGCGCCGTCTCAATAAACAGTGCGCCAGACATCACCAGCGACTCTTTGTTGGCAAGCAGAAGCCGCTTGCCTGCTTTAGCCGCGGCGAGCGAAGACTCAAGCCCTGCAGCACCCACGATTGCCGCCATAACCGTGTCAACTTCTGCGCAGCTCGCGACATGGCACAGGCCTTCATTACCGGCTAAAACCGTTGTATCACACCGTTGCCGCTTCAGTTCAGCGTCTAATGCCTGAGCCGCAACCTTGTCTCGCATGACCGCAAAGATAGGCCTAAATCGCAAACACAACTCAAGTAGCGCCACCACGCTGTTGTTCGCTGTCAGCGCAAAAATATTGTATTGCCCAGGATGACGGGAGAGCACATCCAATGTGCTTGATCCGACGCTGCCAGTTGCGCCTAAAATGGTCACTTGTTGCAAAGACATCAAGTCCAGCCGATTAATAAGATCAGAAGAGCGAACACGGGTCCGGCGGACAACAAGCTATCGATACGGTCTAAAAATCCACCGTGGCCGGGAAGTAGGTGGCTAGAATCCTTAACACCGCGGTTGCGTTTAAACATGCTTATGACCAGATCTCCTAAAACCGAAACCATGATGACGAGCACAATGCCTGCCAAGAAGAGCCAACCGCGGGCTTCAGTCAGATCAGGTTTATCCAACCACAGTAACATGGCGACCCCTATCCCGAAGGCAATCACAAGCCCGCCATAAAAACCTTCCCAGGTTTTTCCGGGGCTTACCAAAGGTGCAAGTTTATGTTTACCGAACGCTCGGCCCGTAAAGTAAGCACCGATGTCAGCACCCCAGATGAGAAAGAATAAGAGCAGAATAAGGAAGTTCGCATTCGCCGTACTTTTTAATAGCAGCAAAGAAACGAAGCCCGGTACCAACACCACCAGGCCAATCAGGCTAATCGCGAGTTTGCCCGCCCAGAGATCCGTTGTTTGGGGATATTTCCGCATCAAAAAGAAGGAGCCAATCCACCACAGTCCACCGGCCGCCAGAATGAAAACACTCGGAACAAAATAAGAGGCGAGCAATAACACGGCAACAAGTGCGGCGTAGCCATACCGGCCCATGGGTGAAATGTTGGCGAAATTGGCCCACTCCCAGGCACCGACCGTCACAACAAACCCGACAAAAATGGCAAATCCCAGAGGGGGCAGAAAAAATAGGCAGGCTATTGCGACAGGGGCAAGGATCAAAGCCGTTAATATCCTCTGTTTTAACATGACTGTTTTAGCATGAGCATGATTCCGAGGACGCGCCTCAAATTTCCATCAAATCAGTCTCTTTCGCCCCAAGCAAATCGTCAATTTCCTTGATCTTGATATCAGTGAGCTTCTGGATTGCTTCTTCGCCCTTTCGCGAGTCATCCTCGCTAATCTCTTTCTCCTTGAGTAGCTCTTTCATCATAGAGTTGGCATCGCGGCGAATATTGCGCACGGCGACTCGAGCATTTTCTGTCTCGGCCTTGGCGATCTTGGTCAGGTCTCGTCGATTTTCCTCAGTTAGAGGGGGCATCGGCAAACGAATTTTGTCACCACTGGTAGCTGGGTTAAGACCCAAATCGGATTTAAGGATCGCCTTCTCGACAACAGACACCATTGGCTTTTCCCAGGGCGAAACTGCCAGAGTCCGAGCATCCTCTACGGACACATTCGCCACCTGGTTAAGCGGCGTATTGACGCCATAGTAGTCCACCATGATGCCGTCCAAGATACCCGGGTGAGCACGGCCAGTGCGAATTCTCGCAAATGCAGTGCCGAGCGCCTGAATTGATTTAGTCATGCGTTCGTCAGCATCTTTTTGAATGTCATCCAGCATATGGTCTCCTCTTTTTGCGTCTAAATCCTAAAAAACTTAGCTGGCGCTAGATCGCTCTTTATCACTTGTCACTAGCGTACCTTCATCTTCAGATACAACTGCATTACGAAGCGCACCTGAGTTTTCCATGTTAAACACTCGCAGCGGCATATCTTGATCCCGGGCGAGACATATTGCAGTGAGGTCCATAACACCTAGCTGACGTTCCAGCACTTCATCGTAGGTTAGGTGATCAAACTTGGTGGCGGTCTCATCGATATTGGGGTCAGCGGAATAAATGCCATCAACCTTGGTGCCTTTGAGCACAATATCAGCATCAATCTCAATGCCACGCAAGCACGCTGCTGAGTCAGTGGTGAAAAATGGGTTCCCGGTGCCCGCAGAAAAGAGCACAACGTTGCCTCGCTCCAGATGGCGAATGGCGAGACGACGATCATAGTGCTCCACCACACCGCTCATAGGAATTGCCGACATGACCACAGTGCGAATACGCGCTCTCTCGAGGGCGTCCCGCATGGCAAGGGCATTCATCACGGTTGCGAGCATGCCCATATGGTCACCAGTCACTCGATCGAGGCCAGCAGCATTGAGCTGTGCGCCGCGGAACAAATTACCACCGCCAATCACCAAACCAACTTGAACGCCAATACCGACCAGTTGACCAATCTCCAGGGCCATTCGATCCAGGACCTTAGGATCGATGCCGACACCATTCACACCCAATGCCTCGCCGCTTAATTTGAGCAGGATTCTCTGGTACTTGGGTGTGGCTTTGTTCGGCATGATACGTCCTTAACTGAGTTGTTGTGCGACCTCGGCTGCAAAGTCGACTTGTTCAACTTCGATGCCCTCACCCACTTCAAAGCGAGCAAATTCAACGACGGTTGCGTCAGCCTTCTTCAATAATGCACCCACTTTAATGTCTGGGTCTTTAACGAATGCTTGTTCAACCAAACTAATTTCAGCGAGAAATTTGCGAATACGACCTTCAACCATCTTCTCAATAATTTCTGGTGGCTTACCGCTATCTACAGCCTGGGCTGAATAGATTTCACGCTCTTTAGCAATCACGTCTTGATCAACGTCAGCGCCGCTGACGACCTGAGGATTTGCCGCAGCCACATGCATAGCAATGTCGCGACCGAGAGCTTCGTCCCCGCCTTCCAGCTTCACGAGTACGCCAATCTTACCGTTGGTATGCACGTAGCTTGCAACCACACCCGTAGCGGTGCCTTCTAATACCGCAGCGCGGCGAACAGAGACATTTTCGCCAATTTTTTGAACCAGTGTTTCTCGAACCGACTCGATCCCAGATGCAAGAAGCGCTTCAATATCAGTTTGCTTGGCATCAAATACTGCGTTTGTGACGGTTTCTACAAAACCAAGAAAGTTGCTATCACGGCCAGCGAAGTCCGTTTCACAGTTCACTTCAACCATTGCAGCCACGCCGCCTTCAATCTTGCATCCAATTAAACCATCTGCCGCGGTACGACCAGCCTTCTTGGCTGCTTTCATGCCGCTTGATTTACGCAGATTTTCGATAGCGAGTTCAGTATCGCCATTTGCCTCAACGAGGGCTTTTTTACAATCCATCATGCCAAGACCGGTGCGTTCTCGCAGGTCCTTGACCATCGCTGCTTTGATATCAGCCATAACGTTTCCTCACATAAAAATCGGGGACCTAACTAAAGTCCCCGGAGTATTCAGAAATCCGGCGATAGAATACCGCCGGTCGCACAAGTTTAGTCGCTTTTCTTCTCAGCCGCTGCAGCTGGAGTTGCTGCGGCAGCAGTCGGTGCTACTGGAGCTTCGAGCGCAGCTGTTGCTTCAGGAGCGACTGCGGCAGCTGCTGGAACTACTGCTTCAGGAGCCGCAGCCTCAACTTCTGCAACCGCTGCTTCGGCTTCTTCCACAACTTCTACGAATTCATCAACGGTAGGACCCTGCAGGTCTGCGTTACCTTCTAAGGCAGCATCAGCGATAGCTGCAACGAATATGCGAATCGAGCGGATCGCGTCGTCATTTCCAGGGATGATAAAGTCAACACCGCTTGGATCACTGTTGGTATCAACGATACCGACTACGGGGATGCCTAGCTTGTTGGCTTCTGTGATCGCGATACGCTCGTGATCAACATCAACCACAAACAGTACGTCGGGCAGACCGCCCATATCTTTAATTCCACCAAGACTTCGCTCGTGCTTCTCAAGATCGCGCTGTCTTGACAGCGCCTCTTTCTTGGTCAGCTTCTCAAAAGTACCATCTTGCATCTGAGATTCTAGATCTCGAAGGCTACGAATGGACTGACGAATTGTCTTGTAGTTGGTGAGCATGCCACCTAACCAGCGCTTATCTACGTAAGGCATGCCACATCGTTGTGCTTCTTCTTTGATGACTTTACCAGCACTCCGCTTGGTACCTACAAAAAGTACCTTGTTGCGACGAGCCACAGTCTTTCGAACAAACTCGGCAGCCTCATTGAGGGCCGGGACTGTTTGTTCAAGATTGATGATATGAATGTTGTTACGGGCGCCGAAAATGAACTCTCTCATTTTGGGGTTCCAGTATCTGGTCTGATGACCGAAGTGAGCGCCCGCTTCTAGCAGAGCACGCATGGATACGTTTGGCATAATTTCTCCGAATTGTAATTTGGGTTAGGCCTCCACATTTCCCATTGTCTAACCTGAGCCACCTTCCTAAGAAGGCCGCTTTCGGCACCCAGACAACGTGTCGAAATGTGTGAGTATTTTTAAGTGTGTATCCCGGCACTCGCCCGGACGGCGCGCTTTATATCATATACAGGCCCGAAACCCAAGGAATTTTGCGACCCTCGCTTTCAGCGGAAACCATAAGTTGCTTCGAATCGGAAACCATTCTGGTATAGTTGCGACCCAATTTTTCGTCAGGTCCACCGCTGTTTATGGCTGTTGAACTCAAAAACCCAGAAGCGATCGAAAAAATGCGCGTTGTCGGTGCACTTGCCGCACGCCAATTAGAAATGATCGAAGAATACATTAAGCCCGGCGTCACCACTGGTGAACTTGATCGAATCTGTCACGAATTTACCGTCAAGGTCCAGAATGCGATTCCGGCACCGCTGAACTATCGCGGCTTCCCAAAATCGATCTGCACCAGCGTCAACCACGTGGTGTGTCACGGCATACCCAGTGACGACAAGGTTTTGAAGAACGGGGACATCATTAACGTCGACGTGACCTTGATCAAAGATGGATTTCACGGCGACACAAGTAAGACTTTCTTTGTCGGCGAAGCGGGTGTCCTGGCCGAACGTCTGACCCGGATTTGCCAAGAATCGCTCTATAAAGGCATTAAGCAGGTCAAACCCGGCAATCACCTTGGCGATGTCGGACATGTGATTCAGCGTCACGCTGAAAAAAACCGCTTCAGCATCGTCCGAGAATATTGTGGACACGGTATCGGTGAAATTTTTCACGACGAGCCTCAGGTTTTGCATTACGGCAAGCCAGGCACCGGTGTAGAACTAAAAGCTGGCATGACATTTACCATCGAGCCGATGTTGAATGCCGGTAAAGCAGCAGTGAAACTCCTGCCTGATGACTGGACCGTTGTGACCAAAGACCACAAACTCACTGCCCAGTGGGAACATACAATACTGGTAACTGAAACGGGCTACGAGATTCTGACCCATCGCAGCGATGACACAATTGAGAGAATAGGTTGATGTCCTCGACACCCATTCCTACCCGGGCAAAACTGGAACAAGAACTGACAAGCAGCAAACGTACTATTCCTGTTTTAAAACAAGCACTGGAGATGTGTCGGCAAAATCTAGAAGCACGCTTTCATGAAGATGAGAATGCTGAGTCGTTAATCGAAGGACGCGCCAGCTTTGTCGATATGATTCTTCAATTAGCTTGGCGGCGGTTTGAATGGGATGAAAACAAAGGCAGGTTGTGGACAACGCGCATTTCCTTGGTTGCTGTCGGCGGCTATGGTCGAGGTGAACTACACCCTCATTCTGATATCGACTTGCTGATTCTGCTTGAACGCAATTCCTACCAAAAGCACGCCTCCAACATCCAAAGTTTTCTCACCCTACTATGGGACATCGGTCTTGAAGTCGGCCATAGCGTGCGATCAATCAAAGAATGTAAAGCTCAGGCTCGGCTAGACGTCACCGTTGTGACCTCGATGATCGAAGGTCGAACCATTATTGGCAACGAGGAGCTTTTCGAAAAGGTCACGGCTCTAATTGCACCAAACAAAATGTGGTCCCCCAAAGCCTTTTATGAAGCCAAGATCAAGGAACAGCACCAGCGCCATCGAAAATTTGAGCACATCGAATACAGCCTAGAACCCAATGTCAAAACCTCTCCGGGAGGACTTCGGGATATCCAAACGGTCATGTGGATTGCCAACCGAAAATTCGGCAAGGTGGATTTTGACTCCCTGGTTAAACTGAATTTCTTAACTATCGGTGAGCGAGATATTCTGCGGGCTGGAGAAAGACTGCTGTGGAAAATTCGTTACGGTTTACACCTCATTAACGGCCGCGAAGAAGACCGACTGCTGTTTGACTACCAGCGCGATCTAGCGGAAATGTTCGGTTACAAAGATGGTGATCAGCTCGCGGTCGAGCAGTTTATGAAAGATTACTACCGGGCCGCAATGATGGTAAGCACCACTAGCGAGATGTTACTGCAAAACTTTAATGAAGAAATGATCCCAGGCCGCAAGGATTTTATTGAACCCATCAACGAACGCTTTCAACTCCACAACAGTTATATAGAGGCGCGAAACCCAAACGTCTTCGTCGACTATCCACCGGCACTCATGGAGATGTTTCTCCATATTGGTGCCAACACCGAAATCAAGGGCACACGAGCAGGAACCGTCCGACTCATCAGACAGAATTTACATTTGATCAACGACGAATTTCGGGTCAACCCTGAAGTGACCGCAATGTTTATCGAGTTACTTCGATCTTCTGAAGGATTAAGCTCACAGCTGCGGCGAATGGTTCGATATGGCATCCTTGGCGCGTACTTACCTGAGTTTGGCAGGGTCATAGGCCAGATGCAGTTTGACCTATTCCACATCTATACGGTGGATGCACATACCCTGCAAGTTGTACGAAACATGCGCAAGTTTCGCTATCGAAATCAAGAACAAAAATTTCCTGTTGCTGCCCATATCTACCCTCGGTTGCCAAAAATCGAATTATTATTTATTGCTGGCTTGTATCACGACATTGCCAAAGGCATGGGCGGCGACCATTCAGAGCTCGGCGTTGTCATCGCCCGAAAATTTTGCCAACGCCACGGCCTCGGGGCCTGGGACACCAATCTGGTTTGTTGGCTGGTAGAAAATCACCTGGTGATGTCTAGCACCGCTCAGCGCAAGGACATTACTGATCCTTTGATCATCAATGAGTTCGCAACACTGGTACAGGATCAAGTTAGGCTCGATTACATCTACGCCCTGACCGTGGCAGACATCAATGCAACCAACCCAACCCTTTGGAACAGTTGGCGAGCGTCCTTGATGCGACAGCTCTACAACGAGACTAAAAAGGTGTTGCGGCATGGTGTTGAGGTCACCGTCGACAAGTCCGATTACATTGCGGAAACCCAGGCACATGCGATTGCTCGCCTCTCAGAATATGACCTCGAGGAAGACCAGATACTACAAATCTGGGGGGATGTTGATGAGGAGTACTTCCTGCGAGAATCCGTTTCAAACATCGTCTGGCACACCCTTGCGATCAAAGATCACGATCTAGACCAGGGACCGCTGATACTGATTGGGGATATGGCCAGCAAGCGAGAAAACGAAGGAGCAACTCAAATATTTGTCTACACTCGACGCCGGGACTACATTTTCGCCTCGATTGTCACCGCCTTCGATCTGCTCAGTCTCACTGTTGTGGATGCCCGCATTGCGCGCAGTAAAACTCTGGCCTTTGACACCTTCATGGTCCTGGAAGGAAATGGAAAATCGGTCGGTCCGTTTAAGAACCGAATTGATAAAATTAGAGCGCTGCTCATTAAGCATCTAAGTCAAGATGAAGCCTCGAAACCCAAGGCAATTGACCGCACCCCCCGGTTATTAAAACCCTTTGCCTTCAAAACCGAAGTGCAAACTAGCCTGGATAACGTTAATCAGCTGACGATCATTGATGTCCATACTCCGGATCGCCCAGGTTTGCTTTCCATCGTTGCCAATATTTTTGTTGATCTAGAAATACATGTCCATAACGCCAAAATCACAACCTTAGGCGAGCGCGTCGAGGATGTATTTTACGTCACAGGAACAGGCGGTCTGCCGCTGGCTGACACGACTGCGGTTTCACGTCGAATCTGCGAAGAACTTGACCAGCACATTCAGAGAGAAAGCGCCTAATGCCAAATGAGCGCCTCGATCAACTCCATCCCTACCCCTTTGAACGTTTGAATAAATTACTCGAGAACGCAAAACCCGCGGATCTACCATTTATTTCATTG
>JBLHQQ010000042.1:0-11811 GCA_047625245.1 Candidatus Azotimanducaceae bacterium | reverse complement strand
TTGGCAACGTTATGTCACACCCAAAGAAGCGCAGATGAGTTTGCAGCAGGGCGGTTTGTCTGTGCAATCACAAACGGGGGTTGGCATGAACCCGCTGCAGCGACATCTGTTTCTCACCGGCAACATGCGGGCTAACTACATGATAGTGGCTAGCAAAACTTAATGGCCGTTGCAGCAATCGAGTTATCAACTTGGCTTGAGGCAGAATTACGCTCTGATCAAGCGGGCGAAACAGGCGCCGTTTGGATTTATCGCGGTGTGTTGGCGACGCGGCCTGATCCTGCATTGCGACAATTTTGTCTGCAGCATCTCGCCACGGAGCACCAACATCTTGCCGAGATGAACGCACTGCTGCCACCTCAAGACCGAAGTATGCTGTTACCGATATGGCGCATCGCGGGCTTTCTGACCGGCTTCCTGCCCGCCTGCTTTAGCGAGCGGTCGGTTTATCTTACTGTCGCAGCCGTCGAGACGTTTGTGCAGGCGCACTATCAGCAGCAGATTGTGCACGCCGAACTGCATCAATATCCGAACGTGAAAGAAAAACTAACAGCCTTCATGCACGACGAAATAGAACATAAAGATGAGGCCATAACCCTCGCCGGTGGGCCGCCCGGTTTCGTGGCTAAGCGCTGGTGTGCGCTGGTTGGTGCGGGTTCTGAAGTTGCAGTGAAGCTAGCAAGACGTTTATAGAGGTAAAGAAAAAATCAATGTTTGCGGCGCGGGCAAAAGGCGACAGGCCTGTAACCCTATGATGCGTTAGCGTCTAGACTTGGTGTTTTTTGAGGATTTGAATTTATATTGTGTCGGGCAGTAGCCTCGGCTGACATCCGGGCTTCTCATTGCGCCGTGCTTCGTTTGACGCCCCGTGACGCGTTTGCGCCAGCGCTTGAAACTGCCCTGTTGCAGTTGGGTGCGCATCACAGCGATAACCGCAGACTCGTTCAAACCGAACTGGGATTCTATCGCCTCAAACGGGGTTCTATCTTCCCAAGCCATTTCAATAATTCTTGATTCTTCCAATTTGGTATAGGTCATAGCGTTCTTTTTAAAAGCCTGTGCATGTCATACGTAGGAGCGCACTAATCAGTTTGGATGCTTGTCAGAAAATCGAAAATGTTACCTACCAAGTCTGCGCCACAAACCGCGCAGACGCCGCGTAGGTTCTGAATAGTTGTTACTGGCCTGCAACAAAACGCAGGGGGTCTGGCGATTCAATCACCTCAATAAATGCATTCGCTAATGCTTGGCTGGCAGAAACGCATTCGCCCCAGTAAGTCAGTCGCGTTGCCTGCGACATTTTTTGGAAGTCACGACGATCTGGAATTTTTCCGTAGGGCAGTGATGCAATATAATCACGTGACGGTGCAACGATTACCACGTTATCAAGTTGATCTGTATTGGTTCGTCGTTTAAGTAATTTGTCGAACCAGCCTGGCACTATTTGATCCGAGAAATGTGGATATAAAACTAAGCCGTCGCCATCGCAATTGGTAAAATCAAAATGGTAATCGATGATGCCACCATCCCAATAATGACCATCAGGCGCGCCAATAATATCCCGTTGGCCTGACATCAAAAATGGAATGGACCCGCTCGCTAACAATGCCGACCGCAGGTTGTCCTGGTTGACCTCGACGTGCTCGGTGTCGAAATCCTTGAACACAAACGTCTCGCTAACGCCTGTACTGAACACGACGCGCTGAAAACTACGCGCAAGCAACTGCCGGTTGATCATGTTGAGAACCGCAGCCTTACACATGCCAAGCACAAGCATCGGTTTTTGTTGATGACTGTTGAGTCCGAGGCCCAGCGCCGTGACGATATGTGTTCGAAAACGTGGATTTGTTGCGATGTGATTAATGTCATTTGGGGTCAGCAAACTATCCAGCACCCATTCGCATAATCCGTCAACAACCTCTGAAGGCGAACGCGGATCATCCTCCGCCCACTGCTGGTTCATATAACGGTCCTGCAATGTCGCGATTGCCTTGCCAGGATTAATCGACGCAAGTGCCGCGTGTCGCCAGCTGCCCACGGAGGATCCATAAAGCTCCATCGGATGGTTCGAGCGACTCAAATACTCGCCAAAAAGATATCTATCCAGATGACCTAAGCCCAGCAACTTCGCGCCGCCAGACGCGCCGACCATTGCTGTAAACAGCTCCGGCCGCCAGCCTTCGCTGGCCAAGCGTTCGCGCGCAGTAGCGCCGGCAACAATTGTGAGTGGGAAATTGGGCATAGGACTTGGTCAATCCAGCACTTTGTAAGCCAGTAGATCAGCACCTTTGCAGACATTGACCACCCAGTATCGACAAGCTGTCACCTCAGATTTTTTGTCTAAGATTTTTTCACGCGGATACTTTCGAAACTTAGGGAAAATGCGGTTTAAATTACTTATTCTCCCGCATCGATCGACTCTCTTTCAGGTAATACGCTTCCTACACGACGTAAGCGTCGAAATCGTGTGTGGCCTCGACCAAGTCAAACTGGATTGCGTTTTACTCTGTGTACAGATACTCAATCTCATCGTCGACAAAGGTGTACCTTGGATATTTGTACCATCCGTAGAGCAACGACTTTCGAGGCTCTTTGTGAACCTTGGTTTGAAATACCTTCAGTGATCCGTCCTGATCTTCTTTCAGCCAGAAGTCCACGTCGTATATTTTTTCTCCGTCGCCGTCGACGTGAAAATCAGTGCAGGCAAAAAATATGCGATTTCGCATTTCACGGACTGGATCGTGAATCTGGACAAATCGCAGTTGCAGATCTTCAGTTTTCACGTCGTCATGAAGTTGGAACAGGCCATCTGCGCCGATGACAACCGCGAGATGATCATGCATCGCGGCCTTAATGTCCTCAGCGTAGATGATCGGCAGTGCAGGGTTCTCCGGGGCTGCTGATATCACTGTGCTGGTGCTGAGCAAACACACCAAACACAAGCAAGCCGCCAGCAACCTGCCGGGATGCTGGTTCAGCCTGCCTAAATTACTCACTTATTTCAGTCGTTATTTGATTTCTCTGGTGCGCCGCCATGCTCTTTAGACTTGGCCGCATCACCACCGTGTTCTTTAGACTCGGCCGCATCACCGCCGTGTTCTTTGGACTTGGCAGCATCACCGCCATGTTCTTTCGACTTAGCAGCGCCAGCGTCATGGGCTTTAACCTTGGCCGCATCACCGCCGTGTTCTTTCGACGCAACAGCGGAGCCGCCGTGTTCGGCCGCAATAGCCAGGCATGGGATCAAAGTCAGTATCAGCAGTATTTTTTTCATGATTATTCTCGCTCAAGGTTTGATTTAGTTAGGTCGCAAACTGATATTATCCCAGATTTTTCCTATCATCCATCAAATTTAAGTTTCGGGTGTTAAACGGTTCAGATAATAACTGCAGTAATGACAGCGTCTGGTCGCGAGCCTCAGGTAAACCAATAGGTTTCGCACGAATTTGTTCGCGGGGTAACTGCTCAGCGAGCGATCCAAATATAGGGTCCCAGAAGCTGAAGATCGTTGAGAAATTTTTGTCGCCAAAGCGTCTGTCCACGAGATGATGCGCGGTGTGGAAGCGCGGTGTGACCAGAATTCGAGCGAATAGTCGCTCGATTGTGTCTGGCAAATCGACGTTGCTATGGTGCATCTGTGCACACAGGCTAACCAGCACTTCGAACAGGAACCAAGCGATAACCGAAGGCCCCCAGATCACAACCCAAAACGCTTTAACTAACGTTGAAATGATTAGTTCGCCGGGATGAAAGCGAAGGGCCGTAAACACGTCAAGATCATTATCCATGTGATGTGTTTTGTGAAAACGCCAAAAAAATGGGACCCGATGATTGGCTCGATGCCAAAAGTAATCAAATGCATCGAGCACAATAATCGAGATAACGAACTCTAACCAGCCGTGCAGGTTTAACCAGCGCGCGAGCCCCCAACCCATCTGTTCAACATAAACGATCCACAGCAACATTGGCACGTACACCAATACGCGGACGAAGACTGTGTTGATCACAGCGACCGTCGCGTGCAATGCCACGCGCCTGAACAATGGCATCGAATTTTTTCGCGCTTTGAACAATTGTTCAACAACAATCAAGGCCGCTAGGCCTGCAAAAAAAACAATCAGCCGGCCTTTGTCGAGGTCAATATCCATGACGTCCTGAGCATCGTGCTTTTGGCAACGGTATTCGCATACAAACATGTTCCAAAGTGGGTAGCGGCCCACAACCTATAGGTGCCTCGATTCTTGCTGTTGTTAGCTGTCTTGTCTACTGATTTTAACCCCTTATTGGGACGAAACATCTTTGACTGGACACTGACACTTTCGCATGGGTTTCGGAAAGAAATCGTGCACTGTTCGTGTAAGGCCCAGTACCGACAAGTTGTTACCTCGGACTTTTTGTCTAAGAATTTTTCACCTGGATACTTTCGAAACTTAGGGAAAATGCGGTTTAAATTATTTATTCTCTACATCGTTAGTATTTGTCTGTATCCACCAGAAGGGATGAATGGCGCATGAAAAAAATCAAGAACGAACCCGCTCTGTTCAAGGCGGCCGTTGAAGCGGGGACAAATTATGCTGAAAGCCGAGGCGCTGTCGAGTTCGAACCAAGTGACACGCTCAACGAAAAAGCGCTATATATTTATCGGTTATTGGTTCACGACAAATTGCTGGTGCCGATGCCGGAAGATCAGGTGTCACAAAAATCTATCAGACATCGGTTAGTGCTTTGGTACATGCGCTATTCTAAAACGAGTCAGCCATAGCACGTTTTGCATGACGCCCTCATATGACGGTGACCAATATCGGAGGAGAACTATTGCCCGGGATCTTTGGCGATCGAGACACTCGCCTCTTCTATACTGGCTATATATACAGTAATATCTAACTATTGCTCCACTACCAGCACATACAGCAGCCTATGAGGCTCTAGCTATGAAGCTCTATATTGCCGAAAAACCCAGTCTTGGCCGTGCCATCGCCGAAGTCTTGCCAAAGCCCCACAAGAAGGGCGACGGTTTTATCTCAGTCGGCAATGGCGATTGTGTCAGCTGGTGTGTTGGCCATCTGCTGGAGCAAGCTGAACCTGACGCCTATGATGCCAAATTCAAACAATGGCAGCTGGATCACCTGCCCATCGTGCCTGAAAAATGGCAACTGAAACCCAAGCCAACCAGCCGTAAGCAACTATCGGTGCTACGTCATCTGGTCAAAGATGCCGATGAACTCGTCCACGCTGGTGACCCTGATAGAGAAGGGCAGTTGCTGGTTGACCAGGTCATCGACTATCTTGGCGTCAAGGGCGCTAAGCGCAGCTCGATCCAACGCTGTCTGATCAACGACCTCAATCCGGCAGCAGTCACCCGCGCCCTGTCCCAGCTTCGGGATAACCGAGAGTTCATACCCTTGTCCACTTCCGCGCTGGCGCGATCAAGGGCGGACTGGTTGTATGGCATCAATATGACCCGCGCGTTTACCCTGCAGGGTCGCAAGGTGGGTTATCAAGGCGTCTTGTCTGTCGGTCGCGTCCAAACGCCTCTATTAGGTCTGGTGGTCGCTCGGGATGCTGAGATCGAGCACTTTGTCTCGAAGCCTTTTTATCAGGTCATCGCCAATCTACTGACAAAAAGCGGCGAGCGGTTTAAAGCCCGCTGGCAACCCAGTGAAGACTGCCAGCCATGGCAAGATGAAGAAGGCCGTGTACTGTCACAGAGGCTTGTCGAAAACGTCGCCACGCGAATCACCAATCAACCGGCAACAGTGACTAGCAGCAGTCGAAAAAAACGGCTACAGGCACCTCCGCTGCCTTACAATTTATCCAGTTTACAGATTGATGGGGCCAAACGGTTCGGCATGAGCGCCAAGGCGGTATTGGACACCTGTCAGAGTCTTTATGAACGGCATAAGCTGTTGACCTATCCTCGCTCTGACTCACGCTATTTGCCTGTTGAACACATCAAGGACCGCGGTGCAGTCTTGGACGCCATCAAAAACAACAGCGCTGCTCTGGCAAGTGCAGTATCCGATGCGGATACAAGTCTGGTGAGCAAAGCCTGGAACGACAATAAAGTTGAAGCCCACCATGCCATCATCCCGACGGCGCGCAAGATGGACACTAGCAAGCTCTCTAAGGCTGAGCGTGACATTTACGAGTTGGCGGCCCGGCAATATCTCATCCAGTTCTATCCTGCTCATGAATCCCAAGAAAGTCAGATCGAATTGTTGATTGCCGGTGGTATCTTTATCGCCAAAGCCAGTGAATCCCTTAAGCCAGGCTGGAAACAATTATTCCCAAACAAGAAAGAGAACAAGAACTCGCAGCATGAAGCGGCGCTTAACAGCCATTTACCGGTCATGAAAAAAGGCGATATTTGCACTAGTGAAGCTGGCGAGATACTGGCGAAGGAAACCTCACCACCCAAACCATTTGACGATGCCAGCTTACTCGCTGCCATGACGGGCATCGCCCGTTACGTCAAAGATCCTGAGATTCGACGGGTATTGAAAGAAACCGATGGCCTCGGCACAGAAGCAACTCGAGCCGGCATAATCGAGTTGTTATTCACCCGAAACTTCCTCCAGCGCCAGGGCAAAACGATTCGTTCAACGTCGGCAGGCAAAGGGTTGATCACCGCCTTGCCGGATATGGCCACGACACCGGACATGACCGCTGAGTGGGAAACCTTATTGAGCGCGATCAGTCGCAAGGAAACGACCTATCAGGCATTTATGTCACCCTTGGAAACAGCGTTACGTGATCTCATCACCCAGAGTCAGCTGCAACTGCCAACTGGCTTGAAGGATGTTCCATCGAAAAAACCCAACTTCAAGAAGTCAGCTAAAAAGTCAGCAGCCAAACGCAGGGCGAAAACACCAGCGTCCTAAATTTCGCGCCGCTTGATTCGTTTGGATCAAGCTGAGCCAATCAATCCGCCACTGGATTGAGGATGCAGAGTGAGTTGGTGAAACGTTGGGAAATAGACACGATAAATAAAGGCACTTGATAGGAGGAAGGGTTTTGATTCTGGTTATCAATGGTAATGGCCGCGTTGGCCGATCGGTTGTGACGCATCTTGTGCATCAGCACAAGGTCATTCCAAGAGTTCTGGTTCGGGATGTGATTCGCGCGGGGCGAGAGCTGGGTCCGGCTCTGGATATAGTCCAGGGTGATATCACCCAACCAGACTCTATTACCCAGGCGATGCAAGGCGTGCATGCAGTTTTTTTGTGTACTCCTGTGAATCCAAACCAGGTTGAGTATCAGGGTAACGTGGTGCGAGAGGCGAAAAAGACTGGTGCGTATATCGTGAAGGTATCAGGGCTTGGCACGATGCTGGACTCTAACGTGGACAGCGGTCGCTGGCACGCTGAAACGGAAGCACAAAAAACATGCAATTGGCTCTTAAATCGTCTGGCCAACCTGACTGGCATGTGAAATTGTTGATGCAGTTTAATGATGCCTTTAATGCCGGTGCGGCAATTAAGGTTAGCGATGCAGTGGAACGAATAGTCAAAAGGGAGCCAATCTCTCTGAAGGTGTTTCTCGAAAGTGAAGTAGCCGTTCCAGTGACAGCTACTATGGGTACAAACCCATTCCCGACTGAATAGCGTTGTGCCCGCAGGTTGATTCCATCAAGACGCCGGGCTCAAGACTGCGTTCGCCGAGGCGTCAACTGTTGCCACCTTGTTTTTGCCTAACAACAGATAGAAGGTTGGCAACACAAACAGCGTAAACACAGTGCCCACTGTCATACCCGCCGCAATCATCAGTCCAATCGCGAAGCGGGCGTTGGCACCCGCGCCGAAGGCCAGCAACAGAGGCAACACTCCCAATACCGTGGCGAAGGTTGTCATGAGTATGGGGCGCAGGCGCATGGCAGAGGCTTCAAGCACAGCGCTAAATCTATCTTCGCCTGCTGCAACGCGTTGGTTCGCAAAGTCGACAATCAAAATGCCGTGTTTGCTGATTAAACCGATTAGGGTCAGCAAGCCGACCTGGGTATAGATATTCAGCGTGGCATAACCCAGTGCCATTGGTACAAGTGCACCAAACAGTGAAAGCGGTACACTGATCAGGACAATAAACGGATCTCGAAAGCTGTTGAATTGGGCTGACAAGACGAGGTAGATAAACACCAGCGACATACCAAACAACGGCAAGAAGCCCTGACTTTCTTCGATAAATCGACGCGACGCACCTTGATAGCCCACTCGATAACCGGTGGGCGCAACTTCTTTCAACGCTGTATCCAAAAACGCCAGTCCATCACCTAGTGTATTAGGCGGCAGTACAAAGCCTTGAATGTTGACACTGTTGAGCTGTTGGAATTGTTTTAGGGTATTGGGTTCAACGCTCTGCTCCAACGATATCACTGTGCTAAGCGGCACAAGAGAACCGGTCTCCGTTCTGAGGTAGTAGCGCTCTAGCCATTCTTTGGTCAAACGAAATCCCTGCCCAGCCTGGGGAATCACCTTGTAACTTCTACCTTCCATACTAAAACGATTGGTCTCGCCTTCACCCAACATCACCTGCAAGGTCTCACCGATTTCCTGCATGGAAATACCAAGCCTGGACGCAAGCTCGCGATCAATTTTGACGGATATTTCAGGCCTGGAGTAGCGTAGATCCTTGTTCACAAATGCGAATAATCCTGACTTTCGAGCCTTCAACAACACTTCTTCAGACACTCGATCCAGTTCCTGATAGTCGACGTTGCCTGAAATCACAAACTGCAGGGGTAGACCTCTGTCTGCTCCCGGCAGACCGCCCGCGGCAAACGTGAAAATTTCCAGACCACTGATCTGCGCGAATTTCCCCTGAACCTCCTGGCGAATTTCTTCCAGGGTTCGCTCGCGCTCAGTCCAGGGTTTCAGCTCGATGCCACCAAACACACTGGTCGGCTGGTTGACCTGCCAAGAATGAGTGACCTCATCTACAGTGCTCCAGGCATTCACCATTTCGTCAAGAAAATATGTGGTGTATTCGAGGTTGCTGTAGTCGGGTGGTGTTGCTATAGCAAAAATGCTGCCACTGTCCTCGTCAGGCGCAAGCTCGGATTGCGCCAACTGATAGAAAACAGGCAGGCTGAGAAATATCATGAAAGCGAACAGTGCCACAGCGCCTTTTGAATTTAGACAATGCCCAAGTAGCACCTTGTACTGGTTGTGAATCCGCTCAAACATGCGATCAAGCCAATCAGCTACTGCTCCTTGATGGGCGTGATCCTTCAACAAATAGGCACACATCATTGGACTTAAGACAAGCGCAACCACCCCAGAGACAACGACTGCACCTGCAAGGGTCAGTGCAAACTCGCTGAACAGAACGCCCGTTAATCCGCCGAGGAAACCAATCGGCAGATACACCGCAACCAGCGTCAACGTCATCGCAATGACTGGGAAGGCAACCTCTCTGGCCCCGGTTAGTGCGGCTTCAAACGGTTGCTTACCTTCCTCTATATGCCTATGCACATTTTCGACCACCACAATTGCATCATCGACCACCAGCCCGATCGCAATCACCATGGCGAGTAAAGTCAGCAGGTTGATCGAAAAGCCCATCATCCAGATGAAAAACAGAACCGTAATCAGCGACAGGGGTATCGCCACAATAGGAATAAACACGACGCGCATGGAGCCAAGAAAAACGAGAATGACCAGAACCACAATCAGGGCCGCTTCAAGCAGCGTTTGCGCCACTTCCTTCAGTGCTTCACCTATGTAAATTGATAGATCAGAGTCCAGGAAGATGGTCATGTCAGCGGGCAATTGTGCATTCAATTCAGCGACTTTGCTTTTTACATTGGCAGCCACCTGCAGGGGGTTAGCGCCTGGGGCCTCGCTAATGGCAATGAACACGGTTTCTTTGCCGCTGGAATAAACCGCTGACTCATAGGTCTCACTGGCCAATTCAATTTCGGCAACGTCGCCCAGTAATACTCGCCTGTCGCCATTCTGGCGGACGACAATGTTCTTAAATTCATCCGGGTCCTGCACATCGGTTTCTGCATCAACGCTCGCGCGCACCAATTCACCACGGGTAGTGCCTGCCGCTGAAATGTAATTGTCTCTGCGAATCGCATCATTGACGTCATTCGCTGTGACATTCAGCGCAGCCATCTTTGCCGGGTTGAGCCAGATGCGCATCGCAAACATCCCGCTGCCAAGCAGTCGCGCTTCGCCGACACCATCAGCTGTACTAAGCACCGGCTGAATAGACCGCTGTGCGTAATCTGCCAACTGCTGCACAGACATCTGATCGCTGAGCAAAGCAAGGTACATCATAGCGTCACCACCGGTTCGATTAGTCACCACCGGGTCCTCCACCTCCCTGGGTAATTCAAACCTGGCTTCGTTAACTTTGGTGATGACTTCTCCCAGCACTTCGGTAGAATTTTCACCCAGCTTCACATAAACACTGATTTCAGTAATCCCCGGATCGCTTTGTGACGTGACATAGTCAACACCCTTGGCTGCGGCAATGCGTCGTTGTAATGGGGTGGTGACAAAACCCTGCACGGTACTGGCGCTAGCTCCGGGGAACACGGCTCGAACAAAGATAACGCTCTTCTCAACTTCCGGATATTGTCGCAACGTTAGCTGCGTGCTTGCCTGCAGACCTAGCAGCAGCATCGTGGCGCTCAGCACTAGGGACAGTACCGGTCGCCGAATAAAAATATTGGTAAAGGTAGGCATCACAGTTGTACCTCTTCATCTACCAGCACTTTAACCCCGCGATATAGTTTGTTCTGGCCAACGGTAACCACACGCTCACCATTTTCCAGACCACGATACACAGCAACACGGCTGTCTCGAACGGGACCAGATTCGACCACCCTTGCAGTCGCCGTGAGCCCACCACCTTCTGCATCTTCAATGATGTAGACCGTATTGCCCTGCAACGCGTAGGTCATAGCTGTTTCGGGTATGGTCACGACACTTCTGGACTCACCAAGATCAACAGTAAGGATTGCAAACATACCGGGTAGCAGACCAGCGGGCTCTTCAAGTCGCGCGCGTAATAAAATGTTACGTGTACCTGGGTCAATGCGTGAATCAACAGCGGTTACGACAGCTTTAAATTCTCTTTCCGGAAAAGCGTCCACCTTGACAACAATCGTTAGACCCGCTTTGAGTTTTGGTGCATGTCTGGCAGGCAAGGTGAAATCGATTTCAAGCTCGGTATAGTCCTGCAGTGTTGTGATTATCATTCCGCTCGACAAGTAGTCACCGACATCAACCTGCCTGATGCCAAGCCTGCCGCTAAACGGTGCATTGATTCTTTTGTTCGCGAGGCGAGCTGCTGTTTCAGCCAATTGCGCCTTGGCACGCTGCAAATCTGCTCGTGATTGATCGTATTGCGACTGGGGGATCGTTTTCTGCTTGATGAGTTCGCTGTCGCGGTTAAACAGAATTTGGGCCAGCTCAAGGCTCGCTAACTGGTTTTCGCGGCTGGCACGTTCAACCTCATCATTGAGAACCAACAGCAACTGACCGGCTTCAACCCGATCACCAGAATCAAAATGAAGCCCGGTAATTTCACCGTTGGTTTCAGAAGTCAGTTCAACACCACGAACGGCTTCAATGGTGCCAACCGCACTGAGTTCCTGGCGCCACGCCTCGCGTCTGGCATTCGATGCGGCGATCGTCACGGGTGGCGGTGAAAAATCCATTGCCGCGAAGCCAGCAAAGCGTTTGTAGATGAATCCACCAATTGTTCCAAAAATGACAAGGACAAGAATGATGGCAACGGCATAGCTTTTCATCGGATCAGAACCTGAAGCAGTTACAGCAGAAGTGAATTAAGCATCTTTTC
>JBLHQQ010000041.1:0-11872 GCA_047625245.1 Candidatus Azotimanducaceae bacterium | reverse complement strand
TTGTTGTGCAAACAGATAGGCGATCATCCCAGAGATGATCAAATAGAATGTCAGGTTGTGAAAAACGCTAATTGTTAACACGACGGTGGCGTTGAATAGTATCAGAGCGATCAGATATCCCCATGGCTTGTAGCTTTGTTTCTGACTAAGTTGCTCAAAGATGGCCGCTCCTACCAGCAGGGTTGAGCAGAGAGCTGGTGCCAATATGGCGATCGCAGTTTTACTATCGAAGCCTTCGACTAGGGTCACCGCCAGCGCTGTTGTAATTCCACCAGCGATGAGCCAAACCCATTGTGCATGTTCGGCAAATTTATTGGCGATGTAGGCGAGCAAACACATACCAAAACCGATCGAACATGCCGTTATCACCAGTAGCCTTAGGTCGTGGATGGGATATAGGTAGGAGAACAGACTGCGACTTATTTCTGCGAACAGTTGTATCGATGCGAAGAGGCCGAGCAATGATAAAAACACCGTGTCTGAGTGCCGATTGGGCTGCAGACTTAGAATGCCGAAGTAGAACGTGCCAAGCACAAGCGCGCCAAGTAAGGCGATAGTGATCATTGTGTAGTTGCTAAACAGTTCTTGCGCCGCACCGTAGTCGCCGATGCCGACAAAGTGAAGTGGACGAGACAACTTAAGGTAACCGTGATGAGAGGAGAGATTCAGTATGACGTCATTCTTTTCTTTCAAAAGGGACGCCGGTACAGGAAACATGACGTCCATCTGGCCTGGGGTTTCGTCGTCCGCGGTTGCTCCTGGTGTTCCGTTACGACCAATTAGTTGCCCATTGAAATGAACCTCACTTGAGGTTTTTGCAAAAATATAGAATCCGAGAGGCTTTGGATTGTCGAGCCAGGTCTTAGGCACTGTCAGTGTGGTGCTTACCCAAATCTGATTATCTTGAGGGTCAGCAAGATTGAAATCGGATTTAAGGCAATTCGCCGCTCTGAAGTTCTTTGGCAATTCAGGGCCCGTACAAACTAAAACGTCGTTCAAATCAATCGCAAGTAATCGAGTTTGCGCCCATGCATTATCAGCCTGGGCTAACAGGAGGACACAAATAATTGGCAGGGCAAGTCGAAGCATATAAGTGCGCTAGCCTACAACAGTAGGCAGCCAGGGCTGATACCGTTAAAAGAATAATGGCTACCGTTAAGCGGATTCGGCAGTCGTTTTGGTGCCTTTGAACGAATATAGCATGACCTGCCTTGCGAGATATTCGTTAATCTTCCCTTCAAAATCAAGAAACAAAAACTAAGGTTGGGACTAAGATGCAAAAAGGTTTAGGTGTTTATTCTCTCATCGTCATTTTGCAAATGGCAGCCCCAATCGTATTTGCGTCGCACGATCAGCAAATGGTTGAAAACGAGAAGGCAATTGTCTTTGAAACCATGGACGGGCAAACAACCGACGCGTTTGAAGGGTTCATAGAGGTTCCTGAGAACCGCAGTAAGCAGGATAGTCGGATGATTGCGGTGAAGTATGTGCGATTTCCTGCGACGGGCTCGATATCTCAATTCCCGATTATCTACCTTTCCGGCGGTCCCGGTGGCTCTGGTATTCAGACCGCAAGATATCCGGGCTTCCGATATCCGCTGTTTATGGCGCTGCGAGAACACGGTGATGTCATTGCGCTTGATCAAAGGGGCACCGGTGCTTCGAAAATTGTAGATAAATGTCGATCTGGTCAACAGGTCTCGCTGACGGAAGTTGTCACGGATCAACAACTGACCAATCTTTATCAAAAAGCCGCTGATGCTTGCGTCAAACAATGGACCGCTCAGGGCGTCGATGTAAATGGCTACAGCACCTTAGAAAGTGCCCGTGACATCGAGGATCTACGAAAACATCTCAGGGCAGACAAGGTTGTTTTGTGGGGTATTTCTTACGGTAGCCATCTCGCCCTGGCCAGCCTAAAAGAGAACCCCAACAGTATCGAAAAGCTGGTGATTGCGAGTGCAGAAGGGTTGAATCAAACCGTGAAACTGCCAGGCCGAACCGACACCTACTTCAAGCGTTTGCAAACGGCCATCGACTCGCAGCCAGTTGCAGCTAAAGCTTATCCGGACATCGACGCTTTGATCAGGCGCGTCCACTCTCAACTCGAGTTGAATCCAATTTTGATGGTGGTCCCTGTAGAGGATGCCGAGCCAGTTGAGTTCCTATTCCAGCGATATCATATGCAAGTGCTTGCTTCGAGCATGATTGCCGATCCACACCGAGGCGTAGCAGTATTACTCGCGTTGTATCGGGAGCTAGATAACGGTGGTCAGGCAACGCTGAACGAAGTTTTGAAGCGCGGCTATTTTAACGACGCGGAAATCGCCTTTGATTTGATGCCCCTGGCTATGGATGTTGCTTCGGGTATTACGGCTGAGAGACTTAAGCTGGTAAACAAACAAGCCGAGTCGTCTCTGCTGGGTCTGGCGCTGAATTTTCCGATGCCGCAGCTAAATAGACAAATTTCCGATTTGGATCTCGGAGATAACTTCCGGCAAGAAGTCATCAGTGATGTGCCGACGTTACTACTGACCGGGACATTGGATGGCAGGACCTATATTGACGGGCAGGTTGAAGCCACGGCGGGTTTGTCCACGCTGACTCACGTTATTGTGGAAAATGCAGGGCACAACTTGTTTATGCGGTCTCCTCAGGTGACTGAAGTCATTCATAACTTCCTGCAGGGAGACAAGATTGCGGCCAAGCGAATCAGAATCGGACTACCAGATTTTTTACCAGACGCCCCTTAGGTGAAGCGCTATTGGTGCGCTTTTCATATCGTACAAAGAGATTGTCTTGTTGGATTGGGTTGTTATGCTGGCGCTTCTAAAAATAATAATTAGATCGGAGCACCCTCCACATGAACCGAATCCCAGCTTCTTTTTCACCTGGCCAAGCCGTAACGGGAATTTCCGGTCAAGTAGCACATCCCAAGACTATCGAGCACAGCGCCCGCCTTGTTGAAAAGTTGTATAAGGTCGGTGAGAAAAGCTGGACCTATGTTGGCAACGGGCTCTCTAATCAGTCTTTTGTCGAAGGACCTGAAGGCCTCATCGTGATTGATACAGGAGAGTGTGTCGAGGAGATGGAAGCCGCGCTAATCGCCATTCGCAAGGAGACCGCGGCACCTATCGTTGCGTGTATTTATACTCACTTTCATTACGTTGGTGGCACCGATGCTGTGATAAAGGCATCGGATAATGCCGATTTACCTATCTATGGTCATGCTGGAATTGAGCCGAATCTTCAGCGGTTTGGTGGTGAGGTTGGACCCCGGGGTGCTCGAGGTCTGGTACATCAGTTTGCTGTCATGCTGCCAACTGAAGGCCCCGATGGACTGGTCAATGTCGGGCTTGGCCGGTTTTTACGAAACCCTGGTCACGCGCCATTTACGCCGGGTCATATACCGGCAACTATCAACTTTGATGAGCCTGTGGAATTCACAATCGCGGGTCTCAATGTTCAATGTTTTCCTGCGCCGAGCGATGCAACCGATTCAATCACCATCTGGTTTCCTGAGCTGAAACTGGCCATCAATAATTTGCTTTGGCCTGCGCTATTTAACGTATTTGCAATCCGCGGCGAAGAATATCGCGACCCAAGAGTGCTGCTGAAGGGCTTGGATGAGATGCTGAATCTTGGCGCAGATTACCTGTTAGGTGCCCACGGTCCGCCACTTGAAGGGGCGGAGCACATTCAAACAACGATCACTGATTATCGTGATTCGATCCAGTTTATGTGGGATCAAACGGCCCGTGGTGCGAACCTTGGTTTGAGCCTGGATGAGCTGATTACCTTTGTTCAATTGCCAGAGAAGTTCTCTAACAATTTCTTCACCCAACAACTTTACGGAGTCGTGGAGCACCATGTTCGGCAAATCTACACCGGGCTTTTTGGATGGTTCGATGAGGACGAATCAAAGTTGTTCCCGACACCGGCGCCAGATCGAGCTGCCAGGCTGATAAAGGGCTTTGGCGGCGACGAGGCGGTTCGTGCCCAGATTGATGCAGCGTTACAGGTTGAGGATTATCGCTGGTCTATTGAACTAGCAAGCTGGCTGGTACGTTCTGAGTTAAACGAACTTGGGCGGGCAGATGCCGGCGAGGTTCAAGATAGAGAACGTTTGGCGTCGGGCCTCAGAGGTGTTGCCCAGTCGACCACATCGGCAAATGTACGGAACTGGTGTCTGACCCGGGCGCTTGAGTTGGAAGGGACGTTGGACTTGACAAGATTTCGCATACATCGATTTCGTGCTCAAGAAGTTGCCAACCAACCCCTCGGCGTTTCCCTTTCGTTGCTGCGGGTTCTACTAGTACCCAATATCGCCAATGACTTGAGTGATGAAGTGTCTGTGGTATTAGATAGTGGCGAGCAAGCGGGGCTTCGAATACGAAATCAAGTCGGTATTCCTACCGATGGAAGTGAGGCGGAAGTTACCGTTAAGGTGTCAAAAGTCAATTGGGCTGCGCTACTGGGTGGCAAGCGTCACTTGTCCGATTTGATCGAAAGTGGTGATGCAGAATGTTCAAACCCTGAACGGCTGTTAAGTTTCTTTCGCTGCTTTGACTGCGCCACTTTGCAATCCTAAACGGGAGCCATTATGAGCGACATACCCAGACCTAGTGCGCCGTTTACTGGAAAAGCTGAACGCCTGTACGAATCATCTGACCCTCGCCGTTTAAAGCTAGATAAAGCTGCGAAAGGGAGCCCGAACGTCTTGCTCGTGATGTTAGACGATGTGGGTTTTGGTACCTGCAGCACCTTTGGTGGACCGATTCCAACGCCAGGGGTCGATAAAGTCGCTGCCGCGGGACTGAGCTATAACCAATTTCACACCACGGCATTATGTTCGCCAACCCGTGCGTCTCTGCTGACGGGTCGGAATCATCACAGTGTGCACATGGGCGGCATTACCGAGATTGCCAATAGCTTTCCGGCCTATGACAGTGCCATGCCGCCAGAAACGGCAACGATTGCGGAGATACTAAAAAGTAATGGTTACTCAACAGGTTGTTTTGGCAAGTGGCATCTGACGCCATCCTGGGAACAAAATCCGGCCGGTCCTTTTGATCGGTGGCCAACGGGACTAGGGTTTGAGCGGTTCTATGGAATCATTGGTGCGGAAGCTTCCCATTATGAACCGCCAGTTTATGACCAGACTACGCCAATCGAACCTCATCTAGGTAAGGACGATTATCACCTAACAGAAGATCTGGCTGACAAGGCCATTGAGTGGATAGCGAGGCAAAAAGCCGCTGCGCCAGACAAACCATTTTTTTGTTACTTCGCCCCTGCAGCGGTGCACGCCCCTCATCATGTTGCGCCGCAATGGAGTGATCCATTTAAGGGTAAGTTTGATAAAGGCTGGGATGTGCTGCGTGAGGAAATCTACCAAAAACAACTAGAGCTGGGTGTCATCCCCGAAGGAACCAAGCTAACCGAGCGCGCTGAACAGGTGCCGAGTTGGGATGAATATCCTGATCGATATAAGCCAGTGGCAGCAAGACTGATGGAAGTTTTTGCCGGGTTTATGGCGCACACGGATGCCCAGGTCGAGCGAGTCATTGACGCGCTCGTGGAAATGGATTGTTTCGATGACACCTTAGTGATCTATCTAACCGGTGATAACGGTGCTTCTGCAGAAGGGACTGTGCATGGCGCATGGAGTGCGCCTTCGTTTCAAAACGGCGTACATGAAGATCCAGAATGGCTGCTAGAGCATATGGATGATTTTGGCACTGAACGCTGCGAAAACCATTTCAATGTTGGTTGGGCCTGGGCGTTGGACTCGCCATTTCAGTGGATGAAGCAAGTTGCCTCCCATTTTGGTGGGACGAGGAATGCACTTGCGATTTCTTGGCCAGAGTCCATCAAGCAGTCAGGTGAACTTAGAAGTCAGTTTCATCATGTGATTGATTTGTTCCCTACCATTTTGGAAGTCACCGGCATTGAGATGCCTAAATCGGTTAAAGGTATCCCCCAGGATCCTGTGCATGGACATAGCATGGTGTATAGCTTTGCGGATGAGTCGGTGCCCAGCACCCACCGCACCCAGTACTTCGAGATCCTAGGTAACCGGGCTATCTATCATGATGGTTGGATAGCGTCTTGTTTCCATGGGCGGTTGCCCTGGATTCGATTTGCAGGATATGAATTTGATGGTGAGCAAGAGGTGTGGGAGCTCTACAACATCAGTGAAGATTTTTCTCAAGGTTTTGACCTCGCCAAACAATTTCCAGAGAAGCTCGTTGAGCTGCGCGCTCTGTTTGAGAAAGAGGCCGAACGTTATGGTGTCTATCCCTTAAGGGATGCTTCGGCAAGACGTGGGGGCGAGTACTCCGTGCCCCATTCTATGGATGGCTACACAAAGATGACCTACACCACGGCCCATGTGCGAATGCCTGAGTCATCCATCATCAACATTAAGAACGTGTCTCATCAAATTGTTGCCGAGGTGGCGATTGAAGAACTCCCAGCTTCTGGTGTCATTGCTTGTCAAGGCGGCAATATGGCGGGCTGGAGTTTGTACTTAGATGAGGAGGGATTTCCCACCTATTTGTACAACTGGTTTGGTCATGAACTCACGCTGCTAAAAGGTGATAAACCTTTAAGCCGAGGCCGCCACACGATCAAGCTCCACTATCTTCATGATGGTGGCTTTGCCAAGGGCGGAGCTGCCACATTAAGTGTTGATGGCATCACTATTGCCGAAAACCGCATTGATAAAACCGTGCCAGTCATCTTTTCCATGAGCGGTGAAACCTTTGACGTGGGCCGGGATACCGGCGCGCCTGTTGGTCCTTACCCACACAACTTTGCTTTTAGTGGCCAAATTTTTGGTGTGACATTGGAGCGTCTAGAGGACACCAGCCCTGAGGTGAAAGCAGCTGAGGTTAAGGGCCAGTTTAGCGCAGGGTTAAGTGCTCAATAGCGCCCAGTGTCTGCACCGGTGTCGCGGTAGGTTTCCAAGTATGCTCCGAGAGTACTTCGTGTAGCCGATTTAGCACCTATTTTCGAAAAACTCTGAATGAATTTATAAAGCAATAGATTATTCTTCGCCTCTTGAATAACGCCTAAGCTGCTCCAAATAGGTTCCTATGGAATACAAAGATTATTATTCAGTACTAGGGGTCGAGCGTGATGCGTCGAAGGCCGACATCAAACACGCCTATCGCCGCCTCGCCCGCAAGTATCATCCAGATGTCAGCAAAGAATCTGATGCGGAAGGTAAGTTTAAAGAGGTCGGTGAGGCATACGACGTGCTATTCGACCCGGAAAAGCGTGACTCCTATGACCAGCTCGGTGCCAACTGGAAAAGCGGTCAATCTTTTAAGCCGCCTCCTGGTTGGTCAGGTCAGTCTAGCTCTGGAGGTTTTGGCGCGGATGATGGGGTCAACGATTTCTTTAGCTCCCTCTTTGGTCAGGACGGATCTAGACGCGGCGGCGGGTTTCAGTCTGGCTTTCGGGGAACTGACCGACAAGCGACCGTTGAGGTCTCACTCGAATATCTATACGCCGGTAATTCCATCGAAGTTTCGCTGGATAATACCGAGCGCAGAGCTGATGGTCGGCTCATTAACAAGCCAAAACGACTCAAAATCAGCCTTCCGAAAGGGCTCACCGATGGGCAATCTTTTCGTCTGAAGGGGCAGGGTAATCCTGGTTCCAACAACGGGGCGGCGGGTGATCTTTACCTGACTTTGAAGCTACGTCCACACAGTTTGTTTCAGGTGACGGGCAAGGATGTGCAATGCAAACTGACCATCGCTCCCTTTGAAGCTGTGCTGGGCGCAGAGAAGTCGGTGGCAACTTTGGGTGGCCACGTAACGGTTAAGATACCGGTTGGCTCGACCACAGGTACTAAGCTGCGGCTAAAAGGTCGCGGTTTGTATGATGGAGATCATTACGTCACTCTGGTTATCGATGTGCCCCGTGAAACCAGCGAAGCAGAGCGAAAGCTGTATCAGTCATTGGCGGATTTAAAGGATCAAAACGATGAGGCAGCATGACATTGAAATCCTAAGTGAGTCGACTGTATTCACCTTGTCAGAGGTATGCCAATCCTGTGGCGCCGATACCCACTTTGTCTATGAACTCGTGCAGGAAGGCGTGATTCTGCCCAGTGGTAACTGTGTCAATGAATGGGTTTTTGATGGGCTAAATGCCATCAAGATTCGTAAGGCTTATCGTATGCATCGAGACCTGCACGTTAACTTACCGGGAATAGCCCTCGCATTTGAACTTCTCGAACGGCTAGATAATTACTGATGGACCCTGTGGCCGGCAAACCCTCTAGGGTTTTTGTTGGCATCAATCCAGGCTGATTTCCAGGCATCGTATTCCAACGCTGGCTGTTTGGATTTGGTTCTCGTTTAGTCAACGCAGGTGGGAAATAAGTCTGGCCCGGCAAATTAGGTCGTCTGCTGATAGGTGACTATTCGACTATTAAACTTCAAATAGATCCGCAAACGCTGGACCCTCGCCCAGATACATTGGCTGTGAAGCAGCGACGCTTTTATCTGTTCGAATACGATTGGCGTCAGGACAACGTTCAGTCCGCTCAGGCTTTACATCATTTCCTCAATCAAATCCGAGTCGATCACAAGGATCCCAACTTAAAATTCAATTCTGTCACTCACAGTATGGGCGGCCTAGTGGTGCGCTATTTCGCTAGATATAGTTCTGTCGATGTACTCAGCGACAATGATTTCCCGGTCGGCAATGTAGGCAACGACAATATCCGAAGGCTTGTGTTACTTGGAACGCCGAGCTTAGGGTCTGCTCCAGCTTTGCAGAATCTCATTCAGGGCATGTCGATCGGTATCAATGATATTCTCATTGAATGTATGGATAGTGCCAGCACCCAACTCGGCCATTCAGCCCGTGGTATTCGGAGGAGATTGTCATCTGACACTGGCGAGATTGTTGGTTGAAGAAGTCGATGGCGCGGAGGTTTTCCAAAGAGATCTTGAAACTTTGGTGATGGCACCGTGACGAAAGCTTCGCTGTTGGCTCGACCTGACCTGGATCCGACGATTGCTCGCCATAAGTACAGCTATTTTCCCATGCGACACAGTATGTTTCTCTGCGAAAAGCATGGGCAGTTAACGGGTAATATCAACTTCCAAGACAACCTGATGCATATGCTCCTGAAAATTCACAGGTATCAGCCATTCATTTCCAGAGGAATGTACAACACGTCCTTGAATTGCGTGATTCAAGTCGAGGTTTGCTGCCTTGTTCCAGAGTTCGGCAATGTCATTTTGGATTGTTTTTGCGCGCTGGTTGAGAGAATCATAAAAACGCTGGAAATACTCGCGCCTGCTCTTAAGGCGCGTCTCCAAGACTCAAAGGTAACGCTGCGTCACGAGCCCACTCCGCCATGGAACCGTCATAAACCGCAACATCTGTTTTTCCTAACATGAACAACATCAGGGCATCCATGGTGGCGGAGATCCCGCCACCGCAGTATGTGATCACTGGCTTTTCCCCCAGAGCACCGATATTCTCGAACTTTTGTCTCAAGCTATCAGGGGCTACAAATGTGCCATCCTGCTTATTCAGTAAACTACCGTAATAAACGTTGTGGCTACCGGGTATGTGCCCGGGTCTGCCGTATTGATTGAGCTCACCAGTAAACACTTGCGGTGACAGAGCGTTAATTGTGCAGGCAGAAGCTGACTCGATATTATCGGTCATTGTGGCTTTGTCCGCCCAAAATTGTGGTTGAGGATCTGCAGTTAAGCCAGTACTACGACGTATCAGAGCGTCCTGGCTATCGACTGGCTTGTCCTCTGCTTGCCATTTTTGCCATCCTCCATCCAAGACACTAACGGAGTCAAATCCAATCGACCGAATCATCCACCAGAGCCGAGTCGACCACATAGGCACACCATCGTTGTATATGACGATTTTGCTGTTGTCCCCAACCCCATAGTCTTCCAGTATTTGCGCGAGACGGTCGGCAGCAGGCATCATAAACGGGATGGTCGTATCTGCGTCGCTTAACTCACGAATGAGGTCTAGGAATTGAGCGCCGTGAATGTGAGATTCCAAGTATTTATCTTTACCGCTTGAAGCTTGATTGCCGCGCCCTTCGACAAATTCAAGATAAATGCTGACATCAAAGATGAGTAGATCAGGATCATTGATGTTTTCAGCGAGCCAGTTAGTACTGACGAGTGGGCGTGGCAATTCCATAACTTATCCTTTCTTTAGACGAGGCTATTTACCCATGTTTATAGCTACCCACAGTAGCATGAAGCTGTGGCGGTTTATTTTTTCAGCGGCTAACTTAATTGAAATAGGTTTTCGATCGTGTCTATACAGAGGGTGGCGGATGGTCTAGCCTGAGACTAGCTGCTGAAATTGAAGCGGGCGAATGTGCGCAGGATTACCGCGGTGCAAGCTGTTTAGCTTGCTGCGAAGCAAGCAAAGCAATGGAAACAAGCAGCTAGCGGATACGGTGGTCTACTAGGATGCTTTTACTTTCGTTCCAGGTGAAGTACTAGAACGTTATTGTGCCAATACTCAATATAGCTCGCTTCAGTCTGTACTCGATCAGACCAGACTTGATCACCACGGAAGCCTTTTGAAACGAGGTCAACATCTTTGTTGAACCAGAGGCGATAGTAGTCTTTGTTTTTGTTTGAAATCCGAACCGTAATTTCATCACTGAGATTCTTAGCTGCGAGTTTTATCCAAACGTCTTTGTCCTCTGATCTAACATCTGTGACCACGTTGCTGTCTTGAGATAGGACATTGTAGAGATCCTGTGCAGCGAAAACGGGCGAGATCATTGTTAAACCGATCGATAACAGTAGTGCTTTCATCAAAATATCCTCAATGTACTTTAGTGTGATGTCAGAAAGATCTTATTTTGTTGTAGGCGGATAGGTCATTGTGTTCAATCATTTCCTGAATCTCTTCGACATATGCGATGCCTCGCTCGGAATAACGGACCAGCCCAGTTGCGAGTTTGACGCCACTTAGGTTCTTACTATCGGATCTTAACTCTGCCCGCTGTGCTCTTAGAGAATCATAGGCGTGACCAATATTGAGGTTGTGTACATAGAAGCTGACGCCCCCTTGCACAGTCTCAAATTTACGTACCTCGTGTGAAGTGCCTGTATTTGCCCGTTTTGGCTTTAAACCGCAGCCTTTGCTGTAACACCAGATGCCGAAAAAATTTTTCCCCTCGGTCGCAAATCTTGATGTGCCCCACGCCGATTCGTTAGCACCTTGCGCGAGGACTAGAGACGCTGGAACCACGTCTACACGAAGTAGCAGTGCGTCAAAATCCTCATCAGTTTGATAAGTTGAGCCGTTGAGTTTGTATCGCGTCACTAACTGTGTGAATTGTTTCTGCTCACTGTCCCCAACAGTTCCGGCTTTCAATTTCTCGCGGTAACCCAGCACAAATTCTCGTTCTGCCCATACATAGTCGTTGGCTTTTTCGATCCTCTTCTGCAGGTAGGTAAAAAACTTCGATTTCTTATCTGGTATATGAGCGATTTCACCGAACTTAGGAATTGGCGTTGCCTTAGCGGATATCTTGCCCGGCAGTGAAAGCTTGCCATCTTCTAATACAGTGCTGGGTTCGGAGGAGCCCTTATCCGAACATCCGTGGAGTAAAGCCATTCCTCCGATTACCATTGCTAGCATGATCACCTTTCTTATCATGTGGCTACCTCTCTTATGGGTGGTTCAATTTGTTTTAGTCGATTCCCAATATTAGACTTGCGCCAGCGTTCAAAGTCACATTTATTTTACTAAATAAATATGCGACCCATTTGCCGAGAGGAATGTCTCAATCGCAAGCATGTTGATAATAAGGGCACGAAATGCCAAAACATAAATTTCAGTTAGC
>JBLHQQ010000040.1:0-11931 GCA_047625245.1 Candidatus Azotimanducaceae bacterium | reverse complement strand
CCAACGGCAATAGCGATTAACTCTATCACTCGTTTTTGTCCTTCTGAGGCTGGTAGCGCTGGAAATCACTGTTCTGATTTGCCCGACGCAGTTTTGTTAGCTTCTCGCCGATCTGAATCTCCATACCCCGGTTAACCGGTTGATAGAAGGAAACGCCGTCTAGTTGCTCGGGTAGATAGCTTTCTCCAGGAACAAAAGCGTCATCATGATCATGGGCGTATTGGTAATCAGATCCATAACCCATGTCTTTCATCATATTCGTTGCCGCATTTCGAATATGCATCGGCACTTCTAAAGAACCGGTGTCTTTAACAGCCTGCACTGCAGCGCCGAGTGCTTTATAGACAGCGTTGCTCTTCGCCGCCACAGCGAGATAGACCACTGCCTGGGCCAGGGCTAGATCACCTTCGGGACTACCGAGTCGTTCCTGGACCTGCCATGCATCGAGTGTCAGTGTCATGGCTCTAGGGTCAGCATTACCGATATCCTCACTCGCCATTCGAATTAGACGCCGAGCAATGTATAGAGGGTCACAGCCGCCATCCAACATACGGGCAAACCAATACAGAGCCGCATCGGGGGATGAGCCCCGCACCGCTTTGTGTAGCGCTGATATTTGTTCATAGAAAATATCTCCGCCTTTATCGAACATTCTAAAGTCGCCGCCCAGAGCCTCTTCAATAGCATCCGAGGTAAGGCAACCCGCATCCGCGAGATCAGCCGCTACCTCCAACACGTTGAGGGCTCGTCTACCGTCGCCCTGCGCCGATCTGGCCAACAGCATTAGGACATCATCCTCGGCTGTTAAGCCACGCTCGCCCAGGCCTCGTTCCGAGTCATTTAGCGCTCGCTTTAAGAGTTGAAACAAAGCGTCATCATCAATACTTCGAAGCTTGTAGACCCGAGCCCTGGAAAGCAGCGCGTTGTTCAATTCAAAAGATGGGTTTTCTGTTGTGGCACCAATAAATACGACGGTGCCATCTTCAACAAAAGGTAGAAATGCGTCCTGCTGGGCCTTATTGAATCGATGCACTTCGTCTACAAACAAGAGGGTCTTTCTAGAACCGAGTCGTTGCTGTTGTGCCGCGTAAATGGCAGCGCGAATTTCCTTAACCCCAGAAAGCACTGCAGAAATCGCTTCGAAATGGACATCGCACAGCTCTGCGATCAACCGCGCGATGGTGGTCTTACCCACACCCGGTGGCCCCCACAAAATCATGGAATGTAACGCAGAGTGCTGGATAGCTTGACGAAGTGGTTTTCCAGCTGCGAGTAAATGCTCCTGGCCAAGTACCTCTTCCAATTGAGTCGGGCGCATCCGCGCGGCGAGTGGCTGGTAGTTGGGCGGATCAGAAAATAGCGACTGATTAGCGGTCATCAATCAGGTCGACACCTTCAGGGATTGTAAACGTAAACCGAGAATCATCGATCACAGTGTTCGCAGTGACGGAGGTTAGCTTGACCCTGGTGGATTGTCCCAGGCTGTCCCGTATCTCCATATCACTAGGCTTGTGACGCATAAATTTGAGGATAAGCATTTCAAAAATACCCTCCGGAGTCCTGGATTCCAGAATAAACTGGGTATGAGTTTTCTCGTCGACCTCAGTGATGTGATAGCCCTGCAGAAAGGACTGGTCGGCGCTACCAAAGAGCAGGATTGGGATCTGCTTTACATCCCTCACCAAACGCCTAGCGATCACTTGTTCCAGGTCTTGATCGAAGGTGTAAAAGTCTGTGCCATCGGCCACCAGTAGCTGCGGGAAAGGTTCAGTGGTCTCTATTCTGAAAAAACCACCCTTCTTAAGCACAAGATTACCTTTACTTGCGTTAATCACATCACCGTGGCTATTCTGCGTTGTCTGTTCAAATTGTGCTTGCATGCTGCCAAGGGATTCGAGCAGGACGGCGAGTTTTTTCTCTGGGTCAGCACAAACAGTAAACGGCCACGCCAAGACGAACAGCAGGATGAGCTTACTGGGGCGGAGCATGTGCAATCACCTCTCTTGAACCGTTGGAATTCATTTCAGTGACGATTCCAGCACTTTCCATGGCTTCGACCATACGGGCGGCACGGTTGTATCCAATCCGTAGCTTTCGTTGCACCGAAGAGATGGAAGCACGGCCGGATTCGGTGACAAAAGCGACAGCTTGATCATAAAGTTCATCCTGTTCGGGATCTGTTTCTCCATCGGCGATGGCACCACTGCCCGGTAACAATTCATTGTCACTGCGACTATCGAGTATGCTTTCTAAGTAATTTGGCTCTCCGAGCTCTTTCCAGCTATCAACTACCCGGTGTACCTCGTCATCGTCAACAAATGCACCGTGAACTCGCATCGGTATGGGTGAACCAGCTGGTAGATACAACATGTCGCCATGGCCCAACAATTGTTCGGCGCCACCCTGGTCCAGAATGGTTCGAGAATCAATTTTAGAGGACACCTGAAACGCGATTCGAGTCGGGACGTTGGCTTTAATTAGACCGGTGATGACATCGACGGAAGGTCGTTGGGTGGCAAGAATCAAGTGGATTCCTGCAGCTCGAGCTTTTTGAGCTATCCGCGCGATAAGTTCTTCGACCTTTTTGCCAACGATCATCATCATGTCTGCAAACTCGTCAATGATGACGACAATAAAGGGCAAGGTCTCAAGATCCGGCGCTTCCTGGCTCTCATCACCCTCAAACAATGGTGACGGCTGCCATAATGGGTCTTTTACAGGCTCACCGGCCTTGATGCCATCTTTGACTTTGCGATTAAAGCCGCCAACATTTCGCACACCCATCGCTGCCATGAGGCGATAACGACGTTCCATTTCTGCCACACACCAGCGTAGGGCGTTAGCAGCGTCCTTCATATCGGTCACGACTGGCGTTAATAGGTGTGGAATTCCTTCATAGACCGCCAGTTCGAGCATCTTGGGGTCTACCATAATGAGCCGAACATCTTCTGGCGAAGCCTTAAACAGCAACGAGATAATCATCGCATTCAAACCGACTGACTTACCGGAACCTGTTGTACCGGCTACCAATAGGTGTGGCATCTTACCAAGGTCGACGACAATCGGCTCACCCGCGATATCATGACCGAGAGCCAGACTTAAGGGAGACTGAGCGTTTTCATAGGCCTTCGATTCAAGAACTTCGCTCAATCGGACAATTTCACGATCAACATTGGGTATTTCAATTCCGACCACCGACTTGCCTGGGATGACCTCCACCACTCTGACACTGATCACAGCAAGGGATCTTGCCAGGTCTTTCACCAGGCCAGTAATCTTACTGACTTTAACCCCAGGCGCGGGTTGGATTTCAAATCGAGTTACCACGGGCCCGGGGAAGACAGCGACAACCTCGGCGTCAATGTTGTAGTCCTTGAGTTTTAGTTCTAAAAGCCGGGACATAGCTTCCAGATCTTGCTTGGAAAAGCCCCGAGTGGCATCTGGCACCGCTGGATCAAGAAGGTGTAACGCTGGCAAGCCGTCGATTGCCTTAATCTTGAACAAATTGCCCTGTTTTTCCCGTTCGACTCTTTCACTCACAACCGGGACTTTTGGCTGGGGCTGCTCAATTTGGATCGCCGACCGGTGCTGCGCCTTTTCTGCCTGCTTGACCAGAGCTTCACGTCGATGTTCGGTGGATTGGCGTACCCTGTTTCGGTCTTCCTTTTTGGTTTGATATTTAAGTTTTTGACGGCGAGCAAAATCGGCCAGCATGAGGAGCTTATTGCCGATTAGATCCATCAGGGCGACCCAACGGATGTCAGCAAAAACAGTGACCCCGAAGAGTAGGCTGGCGAGAAGAATTAAAGTGGCACCTACATAACTGAACGAAGGTTCAAGAGTACCGGCTGTTAACTGCCCGAGTACGCCACCACTGCCCTCTCTCAATGTCATGCCGGACTCATAAAAATGTAGCGCAGCCAGACCTGCCGCTGCAACCAGTGCGACAAGAAAACAAGAACTTCGAAAACCGAAGATAGCCCAGTCAAAGGCAATGGCTTGCTGGCGTCGTGCAATCAAAAACCATGCTTGCCAGGCCAACATCGCCGGGAACACAATTGAGAGATAGCCAAACACGAAAAACAGGACATCCGCTAGCCAGGCGCCACTCGCACCGACAAGATTCTGTACTTCAGCATTAGTACCGGTGTAACTCCAACCAGGATCGCTCAGGTTGAAACTGGCTAAGGCCAAAATCAGGTACAAACTGAGAGATATCAGCGCGATGACAGCTCCGTCGCCTAATCGACGTCTGACATAAGTCCTCGAATCCGCCTCCGGTGCTTCTGCTTTAGTGGCTCGAGCCAATTGGAATTCCCATTTTTACTTTAAATTTCATACTTTTAGATCTTATAGCTGACAGTTGTCATTTAACATCCTTTTGTTCTAGCGGTGGTCTATATCACCTTCGGCCTCTGCTGTATGATTTGGCCTTTTTTGGGACATCCTCATGGCAGGACCATCACAACCATCGGTTACCGACGAGGTCTGGGACGACGATCGAGTCAAGAGCTTTTTAGCTCTCGAGTCTAACGGCGTTGTTTCTCCTGACTTTCACATCATGCTCAAAGCATACCGCGGAATGCGCCCGGATGACTTTGAACGATTTCTCAAGTTTTACCTCGAAGATGGTAGAAATCTGAATACGACTGACCCTAAAGGCAGAACGATTTGGGACATCATGGCAGATCACCGCCATGGCGCAGAGTTTCTCGCCGTCCGAGACAAAGTTGCTCCCTAGCCCATACAGGGCAAGCACTTTAACCCAAATTGAATATGCAGTCATTTATTCACCTTTGATGAAATCAATCTTTTGTTGATTATTTTGGACACTTAGAGAGTTCTCATGAACCAAAGACACCACAAACTGATCATTCTCGGGTCTGGACCTGCTGGCTTCTCAGCAGCCATCTATGCGGCTCGAGCAAACTTGAATCCAGTTGTTATCACCGGTATCGAAACCGGCGGTCAGCTCACCACGACAACTGATGTCGACAACTGGCCGGGTGATGTCGAGGGCTTGCAGGGGCCAGATTTGATGGTTCGAATGCAACAGCACGCGGAGCGATTTGAGACGGATATTGTCTATGATCACATCCACACCACAGATTTGTCGGTGCGCCCTTTCCGCTTGGAAGGCGATCAGGCTGTTTACACCTGTGATGCGTTAATCATTACGACTGGTGCCTCAGCGAAGTATCTGGGCCTTCCTTCGGAGGAAGCTTTTAAAGGCAAGGGTGTCAGTGCTTGTGCGACCTGCGACGGTTTCTTTTATAAGAAACAAAAAGTCGCTGTGATTGGAGGCGGTAATACAGCGCTTGAAGAGGCTTTATATTTATCGAATATCGCCTCTGAAGTGACCCTAGTCCATCGCAGAAACCAGTTCCGTGGTGAAAAGATCCTTCGCGATAAGGTCATGGCAAAAGACAACATCAATGTGGTCTGGGACCATAGTCTGCAGGAAGTTTTAGGTGACGATATGGGCGTCACCGGCATGGTGATTAGCCACACCGAATCAGGTGAAACCCTGCAATTTGACCTTCAGGGTGTTTTTATTGCCATTGGTCACGATCCTAATACCAACATTTTTGCAGGCCAGTTGGACATGAAAGGCGGCTACATAAGTATCCACAGTGGTCTAGAGGGAAATGTAACTGCCACCAGCAAGCCAGGTATTTTTGCTGCGGGAGATGTCGCAGACCAAATTTACCGGCAAGCAGTCACCTCGGCGGGGTTTGGTTGTATGGCAGCGCTCGACGCTGAGAAATACCTGGATAACCTAGAAACCCTATAATGACACAGATACCGTGGCTTGAGGTCGAGAGTGCCTTTCCTCCCGCGGAACATGCACTAGAGTCACCCAATGGACTGCTAGCAGCAGGAGGTGATCTGAGCCCCGATCGTCTTCTGACAGCCTACAGTAGCGGTATATTTCCGTGGTATGAGTCAGATCAACCCCTTCTCTGGTGGAGCCCCAACCCACGGGCTGTGCTCAAGCCTTCCGGATTGAATATCAGTCGGTCACTTCTGAAGCGCCTACGTCGTCAGGAGTTTAGCGTGCACCTTAATCGAGACTTTGAGAGTGTTATTTCAGCCTGTGCAAAACCTCGTAGCTATGCCGATGGTACTTGGATTACCGATGAAATGAATGTTGCCTATTGCGAATTACACAGGCGCGGATATGCTCACAGCGTAGAGTGTTATCAGGGAGAGACTCTCGTAGGCGGCTTGTATGGCGTTGGCATTGGGCGCTGGTTCTTTGGTGAGTCTATGTTTCATCATATGACTGACGCCTCGAAAGTAGCCTTTGCCCACCTTGCGCGGTTTATGTTCGATCATGGTTGTCCGATGATTGATTGCCAGATCGAAAATGAGCATTTGATGAGTCTGGGTTGCGAGTTGATCCCTCGCGAGACATTTCTTGATGAGTTGAAAGCAATCGAATTTTCCACCAGTATCGGGTGGGGGCCACAGGAATTGAGCTACGACTGGTCTGGTCGGCAAATGGGAATCTAGTGACTTCATTATCGGAACTGAGATTTTTTAAAACACCGGCACACGACTGCAGCTATTTGCCCGGGCGTCAGGCAACCACGCTGTTTGTTGATCCTTCAGCTGAGGTGGGCACAGATGTCTACACAGCTCTGTCATCAGCGGGTTTTCGTCGCAGTGGTGAGCACATCTACAGACCTTATTGCGAAGGATGCGCCGCCTGCATTCCCGTTCGAGTACCTGCCCAGGAGTTTCGTCTGGCGAGGCGCCAGAAACGCACTCTGAAAACGAATTTGGACGTTGTTGTAAAAACTCAACTGCCCTATTTCAGCGAGCATTACTACAAGCTTTATGAACGTTACATCATCGAACGTCATTCTGATGGTGATATGTACCCGCCGAGCCGTGATCAATTCAATTCCTTTTTAGTTGAAGGTCGAAAAGAAGCTCTGTTTTTTGAACTCACTGTTGGCAAGGAATTGGTTGGGGTCGCCGTAGTTGATCAACTCAATGATGGGCTGTCTGCCATCTACACATTCTTTGAACCCGACTTTTCTGATCGAGGTCTCGGTAATTTTGCAGTGCTGTGGATTATCGAAGAAACCAGGCGCCGAGGGCTGAACTATGTTTATCTCGGCTACTGGATCAAACAATGCCAAAAGATGTCCTACAAAATGGATTATCAGCCGTTACAAATGTTTATTAACAACCAATGGATACCTATGGTGAAATGAATATTGATGGCTCTTTGCTATGGTCTTGGAATTCGGGCAAAATGCACCGCTTTTACGACAACAGCGGTATTTGAGAACTGAATGGCGAAAGAAGAGCAGATTCAAATGAGTGGTACTGTGACTGACACACTACCCAACACCATGTTCAAGGTTGAACTGGAAAACGGTCATCAAATCATCGCGCATATCTCAGGAAAAATGCGCAAAAACTACATCAAGATATTAACAGGTGACACCGTTAAGGTTGAACTGACCCCTTACGATTTGACTAAGGGTCGAATTACTTTCCGCGAATAATGTAAGGTTAATCTGGCATAGTTTGTTAGATAACACCCACCTTATGCACTTGTCCTAACGTTCCTTTTCTAAGTAGATAAGTCCGACAGTTCCCTGTCGGACTATTTAGCCTGTTAAGCCGATACTTCCGATTTTTCTTCAATTTCCAGGACCAGGTCACCGTCTACTACCTTGACCTGCACTATACCTCCACCGTTAGAGAGACGTCCGAATAGGATATCTTCAGCCAGCTCCTTCTTGATCTTGGTCTGAATAAGGCGCTGCATAGGTCTTGCACCCATGGCTTCGTCATAGCCATTCACCGCGAGCCAATCCCTTGCGCCTTCACTGACTTCGAGCACAACCTTCTTGTCATCTAGTTGCACCTGAACTTCTTCAATAAATTTATCGACAACAGTCTTGATGACATCGGTTGTCAAAGGTCCGAACTGCACCATGGCATCCAAACGGTTGCGGAATTCGGGCGTAAACATCTTCTTCAGGACTTCCATACCGTCGGTTGAGTTATCCTGAGTGGCGAATCCAATCGATGCGCGACTCATTTCATGTGCACCGGCGTTGGTTGTCATAATCAGCACAACATTTCTGAAATCTGCGGAGCGACCATTGTTGTCGGTTAGTTTGCCGTGATCCATCACCTGCAATAGCAAGTTAAACACCTCAGGGTGCGCCTTCTCGACTTCATCAAGCAATAAAACACAATGGGGGTGTTTGGTGACTTCTTCGGTTAAAAGGCCGCCTTGATCATATCCAACGTAACCAGGAGGTGCGCCAATCAGCCGCGAAACGGTATGCCGCTCCATATACTCAGACATATCAAATCGAACCAGTTCAACGCCCATGATGCGTGCTAGTTGGCGACTAACCTCTGTCTTACCAACACCTGTAGGGCCGGCAAAGAGGAAGGAGCCAATCGGCTTTTCGCCTTCTTTCAATCCGGCTCGGGATAACTTAATCGCACTTGATAATGTATCAATAGCTTCATCCTGGCCGAAGATCACCATCTTAAGGTTCTTATCTAGATCCTTGAGGGCAGCTTTGTCCGAGGTGGACACAGTGTTTGGTGGAATACGCGCAATCTTCGCCACCATCTTTTCAATATCAAGGACGTTAATTTGCTTCTTACGCTTGGAGATTGGCTGAAGCTGTTGAAACGCTCCAGCTTCGTCGATGACATCGATAGCCTTGTCTGGCATAAATCGATCGTTGATGTAACGGTCTGCTAACTCAGAGGCTACTCGCAAAGCCCGATCGGTATATTTAAGATGATGATGCTCTTCAAACCTAGATTTCAAGCCTTTCAGTATCTGATAGGTATCTTCGACGCTTGGCTCGGTCACATCAATCTTTTGGAATCGTCGAGACAGTGCTCGATCCTTATCGAAAATACCTCGGTATTCTTGATACGTAGTAGATCCCATGCAACGGATTTCACCGGATGCGAGTAATGGTTTGAGCAAATTTGATGCGTCCATAACGCCACCAGATGCTGCGCCGGCTCCGATGATGGTGTGTATTTCATCGATAAAGAGAATTTGGTTTTCTGTTTGTTTGAGTTCTGCTAGCAAATTCTTGAGCCGCTTCTCAAAATCGCCACGGTACTTGGTACCCGCGAGCAGTGCGCCGAGGTCTAGTGAATACACAGTGCTACCCGCAATTACATCAGGTACCTGTTCGTCGACAATCATCTTGGCTAAACCCTCGGCAATAGCGGTTTTACCAACGCCGGATTCGCCGACCAACAGTGGGTTGTTCTTGCGTCGTCTGGAAAGAGTTTGTATGACTCGTTCGACTTCTTCCTGGCGACCCACTAACGGATCAATCAAGCCTTTTCGGGCTTGATCATTTAAATTAGTTGCATAACTTTCAAGGGCGCTAGGTGCTCTTTCTTCTTCAGCAGCTGCGGCGGCTTCAATACTAGGCTCAATAGACTCGCCATCCTCAGCACCAGCCACTTTTGGTGTTCCATGAGCAATGTAGTTCACGACATCGATACGATTGATGTCTTGCTGCTTAAGAACAAAAACTGCGTGGCTCTCTTGCTCGCTGAATATTGCGACCAGAACACTGCCGCCGGTGACTTCTTTGCGGCCAGATGACTGAACGTGAAAAACTGCACGCTGCAGTACCCGCTGAAAACCTAAGGTCGGTTGAGTTTCGCGGTCGGTTTCATTTTTGGGGATGAGCGGAGTCGTAGCATCGACAAATTCTTCGAGTTCTAGTCGGAGTTTTTCGACGTCAGCACCGCACGCGCGCAAAACGCTGGCCGCAACTGCATTATCGATTAGGGCCAGTAGCAGGTGCTCAACAGACATCAGTTCATGTCGCTTTGCCCTTGCATCCTTGAAGGCCAGGTTAAGTGTTACTTCCAAATCTCGACTTAACATCTCTCATTTCTCGCTTAATCTAGGCCGGGGCCCCGTGAATGATACTGTACTCTAATTCGTCACTCTAATCCGTTGCTTCAATATCTGAAACTAACGGATGATTGTTGTCCTGAGCGTATTGATTGACCTGAGCGCTCTTTGTTTCGGCGATATCTCTGGTAAAAATACCACAAGTGCCACGACCTGTTGTGTGAACAGATAACATTATCTGAGTCGCTTTTTCCCTATTCAAGTTAAAAAACATTTGTAGTATCTCGACCACAAATTCCATCGGCGTATAGTCATCATTTAAAAGAAAGACTTTATACATAGATGGTTCTTTCAACTGCGGCTTAGCCAGTTCTTCGACTACGCCGATGCTGCGATCCGCATCGTCGTCCCGGCCGTCTCCTAATCTTACCTCTCGCACGTTAGTTAACCTTAATTTCATCATAGTCCAATGGCTAGGGAGCGTTCCTTAAAGTTTAAGGAAGCCACCTGAGGCTATTCCCTTGTTACGATATGTTACCGCCTATCGGATTACTCTGGCGATTGTTTAAGGCTGAATATTGCAGCAGAATTTGCTGTAATAACACCCTGTATTTAGTAGGGCTATAAATGGGCCTCCAGTAGCTAGAAATTGGTGCCGATTTAGCATTAATCAAGTCCGGCGCAGAAATAAACACTATTTCTCTCTGCGCCTTGTAGCATTTGTTAGTTGATGATCCCTCTAGTTGGGACAAGCGTGTTGAAAAAAATGTCTAATCTACTGCTCTTTAATAAACCCTTTGGAGTTCTGACTCAATTCAGAGCTTCCGCTGATAAAATCACACTTGCTCGATATATCGATAGGCCAAATTTTTACCCGGCCGGTCGATTAGACGAACAATCTGAAGGACTGCTGCTGCTTACGGATGACGGCAAGTTACAGGCTCGAATCGCCCACCCTAAATTCAAGTTGCCAAAAACCTACTGGGCACAGGTAGAAGGTGTACCCGGTGAGGCAGCGCTCGAAATACTTCGCGACGGCGTCTCGCTCAAAGATGGTAGAACTAGACCAGCCGAGGTGCAGCGACTTGAGAACGCCCCGCGACCGCCGCGCGTTCCGCCCATTCGTGTTCGTAAAAATATTCCAGATAGTTGGCTAGAATTAACCATCACCGAGGGCAAAAATAGACAGGTGAGGCGGATGACCGCTGCAGTCGGGTTTCCTACTCTGCGTCTGTTTAGAACGTCTATTGGCCCTTGGAATCTTAAGGATCTAGCAATCGGTGAGAGTCGATTGATCAAGGTTAATTTACCAAACTAGTTCTTCCAGGCTTTCGCTGTGTCCACATCAGACTGGCGGGTAGTTAACCACCTTTCAGTATTAGGCAATATCTCTTTTTTCCAAAATGTTGCTCGGGTTTTTAGATAGTCGATGATAAATTCACAAGCATCGAAGGCATCGCCGCGATGGGGACTAGCGACACCAACAAATACAATCTGATCACCGGGGTACAGATCACCAATGCGATGTATGACGGTTGCAGCAAGCACCTCCCATCGCCTTTCAGCCTCTTCAATGATGGCAACTATTTGTGATTCTGTCATGCCAGGATAGTGTTCGAGCCGTAGACATCGAACTTCGCTATTGTCATTTTGATGACGAACAATACCTAGAAATGTATTGATGCCGCCTGTTCCAGTGAGAGACAACCTTTTGGTCTCCTGGCTGACATCAAAGTCTTCAGTTTGAACCGCAACCTTAATCTTTGAGTTCACCCTAACCTCCTGTTACCGGAGGAAGAAATGCGACCTCGTCACCGGGTTCAACCATGTGGTCTCTGTCGACAAGGGTTTGATTGACCGCCACCAGAATATCGCTCGCTGAAAGCGTCGACTGCCACCCTGCATTTTCCTGATCAGCGATTCTCTGGACCAATTCTGAAACAGATATTGCTTCCTGCACTTTCAGGTTGAGTTTGTCTGCGCCGAGCTCTTCTCGCAGGCTGGCGAAAAACTGCACTGTTACACCACTCATGCTCGCCATTCTCCAGACT
>JBLHQQ010000039.1:0-12048 GCA_047625245.1 Candidatus Azotimanducaceae bacterium | reverse complement strand
AATGCCACTAGCGCCGCTTGATGATCTTCACTGCGAGACAGGACTTTTAGTTCTTGGCCAGAGGCCCGATCCGATTCCCCAGGGTCTAGATCAAATGCCTGACCGATCATTCTTTTGCTAGCTTCTACCGATAAGGGCGCTCGAGTCGCAATGCGAGTCGCGAGTTTTAACGCTTCTGCCATCAGGGCATCTGGTTCATGGATCGCCGTCACCAATCCGAACCGAAGGGCTTCTTCTGCGTTAACCCTGGTGCCTGTGAGCAACATGGCTTTAGCGGGTCCAATGCCAATCAACCTCGGGAGGCGATAGACCGATGCCATCAAACCCACATTAACACCGGCGCCGAGAAACCAGGCTTTGGTGCTGGCGATTCGAATGTCACAACACAGAGAGAGCTCTAATCCACCTCCAATGGCATGCCCGTTGATAGCACCTATGACCGGAACTCTCAGAGCTTCGAGCTTATTGAGCATTTTACCAAACTGACCGAGACTCTTTGAACCCGCCTCGCCTCGCTGCCTTGCTTCTTTCAAGTCATCTCCAGCACAGAAACTTTTGCCGGTTCCGGTCAGAACTACCGCTCGCGTTGTGTAGTCCTCATCGATCAATTCTAACGCCTCAATCATACGACTACGAATGTCATGGCCCAGGGCATTAGCAGGCGGCGCATCGATTTCGATCACTGTGACGCCATCTACGGGGGTCAAAATATTTAGCTTGCTCATATGCCAATAACCTTCTGATCATGAAGTAATTGAATCTCTGCCTCGGTGTATCCAGCGGCCAATAAAACCTCTGTAGTGTGCTGACCGATACTCGCGGGACCTCGGGTTAACTCTACAGGCGTTTTTGATAACGTGATCGGCGCACGGGGAAACTGCCGCCCTTCCACTTCTTGCAGAAATCCTTTGGCCTTCACCTGGGGGTCTGCCAGAGCTTGTTCGATATTATTAATCGGCCCACAAGGAACACCGACCGATGATATTTTCTTGACCCAATTGACGGTGGTATCAGCCTCAAGAATGATTTCTAGTTTTACCTGAAGCGCGTCTCTATTCTTGACTCGAAGATGAGCTTTTTCATAATCCGGCTGGTCAGCGAGTTCCGGTTGCCCAATCGCATCACAAAATAATAGCCAAAGCTTTTGATTGTTCACTCCAACCACCAGATAACCATCAGCCGTTGCCAGGGCTTCATAGGGTGCTGCTAATCTGTGCCGAGTACCATTACGTTCTGCTACCGCACCCGTTGTCAGCGCCACACCCGTTTCCCAGATGGTATTGGCCATGGCAGATTCCAGCAAGGTGGTTTCCAAATGCTGACCTTGCCCCGTTTGATCGCGGTGGTGCAGTGCGGAAACGGCGCCCAACGCAGCAAAGGTACCCGCACTAATATCCGAAACCGGCACCCCGGCGGACATCGGTCGTTCGGAACCCCGCTCTCCTGTAAAGCTCATAATGCCGCTCATGGCCTGGGTCACAAGATCAAGACCACCTCGTTCGCGGTAAGGACCGGTATGGCCGAAGCCTGAGATTGAGGTATAAATCAGGCGTGGATTAACAGCACACAAATCCTGATAGCCTAGGCCAAACTTATCCAGAGCCCCGGGACGAAAATTCTCAACAAAAATGTCCGCATCCTCTGCCAGCTTTCGAATGGCATCGGCTCCAGCTACGGCAGCTATATTCACCGCGATAGCACGCTTGTTTCGATTCACAAAATCGAAAGGCTGAAAAGCAGCGTCTGGACGCCCTCGTGTCACCTCCCCTCTGAGTGGTTCAATCTTAATGACATCGGCGCCAAGGTCGGCCAACAATAAGGAGCAGTAAGCGCCGGCAATGACGTGGGTACAATCCAGCACTTTTACGCCGTCCAGAGGGCCTGCCATATTGTTCTCGCTAAGGATCGTTTAAGTGCACAGAAACTAACAAAGGCGTCAGTTTAAGTAAACGGGAGCAAATAGCAGGAGCCAAAAAAAGGACTCAAAATGAGCCCTTTTTCGTCTTACTTTGCTTTAAGGAACCGAAGCACTACTGGTACTTTTTCAGTTCTTCACGAGCAATCACCCGGCGATGCACCTCATCAGGGCCGTCTGCAAGTCGCAGAGTTCGTTGACCCGTCCACATCGCGGCGAGAGGAGTATCCTGAGAAACACCCAATGCACCGTAGATCTGAATCGCACGGTCAATCACTTTCAAGGTCATATTCGGTACAGAAACCTTGATCGCAGAAATGTACTTACGAGCTTCTTTGTTACCGATGGTGTCCATCATGTAAGCGGCTTTTAGAACAGCCAGTCGACACATATCCAATTCGATACGGCTGTCGGCAATCACGTCATAGTTACCACCTAGTTCTGACAGAGGCTTACCAAACGCAGTCCGGGATACAGCTCGTTTGCACAGCAGCTCTAGAGCTCGCTCTGCAACGCCAATAGAGCGCATGCAGTGGTGAATGCGGCCTGGTCCAAGGCGACCTTGAGAAATCTCAAAACCACGACCTTCGCCAAGAATGATGCTCTCTTTAGGTACACGAACGTCAGTGAAACTGATGTGCATATGACCGTGTGGCGCGTCGTCTTTACCGAATACATACATCGGCCGAATGACCTTCACACCTTTTGCATCCATTGGTACAAGGATCTGAGACTGACGTAAATGCTTGGGCGCATCAGGGTTTGTCACAACCATTGTGATCATAACTTTACAACGTGAATCACCAGCACCGGAGATGTAGTGCTTCTCGCCATTGATTACCCACTCGTCGCCTTCAAGCACGGCGGAGGTTGCAATGTTCGTTGCATCAGAGGAGGCAACACCTGGCTCTGTCATGGCAAAGGCTGAACGAATCTTGCCGGCAAGAAGTGGCTCTAACCATTCTTTCTTCTGTGCCTCTGAACCGTAACGCTCGATGACTTCCATGTTACCGGTGTCTGGAGCTGCACAGTTAAAGACTTCAGAAGCGATTGGGTTACGTGCCATCACTTCTGCCAGGTGAGCATACTCAAGGTTAGAAACCCCTGCTCCTCCCTGACTTTCTGGCAAGAAGAAATTCCACAAGCCCGCTTCACGAGCTTTGTCTTTCAGGCCATTCAGAATTTCAAGTTGACGATCATTTAAAACCCAACGATCACCGATAGAAATGTTGTCGTAATACTCGTCCGTTAAAGGATCGATGTGGGTACGAACAAATTGGTCAATTTTATCCCGTACGGGAACCAATCGTTCTGGAATATCTAGGTCCATCATAGTTGTTTATCCTCAGTTCTTTTTAATTCTGGCACTGATCCTAAAGGGGCAAATCCCCCATAGCTTGCCAGATCGCCAGAAGCCCAATACTACTCTTTACAACGCGGGAAACCAGTGACCATGGGGTAGGCTTATAAAGGGTTATGGCGTGGGCTAATTCTGACAGGTTATGGCACGAATATTTCTGAAAGAAATTTAGGCTTTCTGCTAGAAATTGAGAATCTCAGGCGTCAATGCAATTAGATCCAATACACCAACAGCATTGCTCCCCTTCATCATACCCGCACATTCCCCCGGGTTAAAAATTAGGCTCTGATCAACCACTTCGATTCTCTGCCGGTGTGTATGGCCATGGAGAATGACGTCATATTGACTGGTTTCGATTGACTCAAGGTCCAATGGGTCATGCACCACCACAATCCGACGCCCCGCCCACTTAAGGGTTAAGGGCGGCTGAATAAAATGAAAGCCCATCTCAATGGCTGCTGCTTGCAGGGTTTCGAGTTCACCTTGATCATTGTTGCCATAAACGCCATATAGGGGCGCGTTCAGCTGGGTGAACTGTTCCATCACCTTCGCCTGGCTAATATCGCCAGTGTGAATCACCCGTTCAACCGCCATGTCATTAAAAAGGGCGATGATTTCACGCACATTCTTAAGGTTATTGTGGGTGTCGCTGACAACGCCGATTTTCATATAGAGTTATGTAATTAAGTGAAGTAACTAAGTTTCAAAGGAACCTAAAAAAGGTGATGCCCCGAAAGACATCACCCTCTTTATCTGTGGACCTATTAGTCGAACAGCTAGGAGCTAGGCCACTTTCTCCAAGATGTGAATGGCACAAGCGCTGCCAAGCCCAATAACATGGGTCATACCCAACCGAGCTCCTTCAACCTGACGTTTATCAGCTTCTCCTCGAAGATGGGTTGACACTTCGTAGATATTGGCGATTCCCGTTGCACCCAGAGGATGGCCTTTTGACAGGAGCCCACCAGAAACATTCACCGGTATTCGCCCACCCAGAGAAAACGCGCCTTCATCAAGCATTTGGCCCGCTTCGCCATCCTGACAAAGCCCCAGGTTCTCATAGTGGAGAATCTCGGCGGTTGCAAAACAATCGTGCAGTTCCACAAGGTTAATATCCTCTGGTCCACAGCCAGCCATCTCGTATGCCTTTTTCACCGCGATGCGCGTTACCGCGTTCACGTCTGGCATCACCAAATCACGATCGGTGTAGGGGTCAGAAGCTAAAACAGAGGCTTTGACTCGAACAGCCCGAGCCATCCCTAGTTCCCTGGCTTTCTTTTCCGATACCAATACCGCCGCAGCTGAACCATCAACATTCACAGAACACATCAGCTTGGTATTCGGGTAAGAAATCATTTCTGCGTTCATCACGACATCGAGCGGTGTTTCAATTTGATACATCGCTTTGGGATTCAAAGTGGAATGATGGTGGTTTTTGACAGAAACCCTAGCGAACTGTTCAAAGGTGGTACCGTACTTTCGAGCATGCTCCATACCCGCCTCGGCAAATACCGCCGGCATCGTACCGGAACCAAGCAAACCTTCCTTGGGGATACCCGTGCCGCCGCCGGCGCCGCCAAGCAAGCCTTTACCCATCTGTTCAACACCCACCGCCAGCACCACATCATGGACGCCGGCTTTAATCGACATCCAGGCTTCACGAAACGCCGTGGCACCTGTTGCACAAGCGTTGGCGCAGTTCACAACACCGATACCGGTTTGGCCGATCTCTTGCAGTAGCCTTTGTCCAACCATGGCATTTGCCTGGCCGAGGTTGCCGCAATACAGCGCCTCCATATCCTGAATTTTTAGCCCGGCATCATCAAGGGCCATCAACGCGGCTTGAGCGCCGATCTGGGGTACAGTTTTGTCTGGGAAGCGACCAAATTTGATCATGTCGACACCCATAATATATACATCACTCATGAGAACTCTCCTGGTTGATTATGTTGATGTGATAAGGCGCTATGCTGAGGGGGCTGAGGCGGCTGAGGGCTTAAAGAAGTAGCTGATGTAACTGTTACCATCAGAGTCCTTTCGGCCGAGTGCATCTTCAAAAACAACGTCCACTTCCATATCGAACTTGACGTTCTCGGGGTCCGGCTCCACATCGATTAGGTTGCCCTTGATCGTACCGCCCCCTTCCAGATCAACAATCGCTGAGATGTATGGCACCTGGATACCTGGAAAGCTTCGATACACGATAGAAAAAGAGTACAGCTTGCCTTTACTGGACAATCGCGTGGTGCCCATCTTGTCTCGCGCACCACATTTGGAACAGATCGAACGTTCACCGAGGAATATGGCATTGCACTCGCCACATTGATGTCCTTCCAGATACGGGTCATTACTGGCTGCATCCTTTAGCCAGGGCACCACAGGGAGTGGGCCGGTCACTGCTTCTACTTCTGACATGGTTTACCCCTTCTAACTGTCCTGTAGGTCACTAAGAGTAAACCCCTTTGCACCGAGGGTTCAATAGAGTGAATTTCGACGCTGTAGCTTGATGCGAATGAAAGGAAACGGTATACCGGTGCCACTCTTAAGAATCGGACGCCCAGCTCCATGACTTCATTTCTAGCATTCTCTGGTAGTACTCGCCAGGACTCTTTCAATTCCAAGCTCGCAGCAGCCCTGGCCGCAGAAATCTCCAATCTCGGAGAAACCGCCGAAACCATCAACCTTCGAGACTTTGCAATGCCAATCTATGATGGGGATCTCGAAGCAGTGTCAGGTCTACCCGCTAGTACAATTGCTCTAAAAGCAAAACTCGACGCCGCAGATGGCATTATCATCAGTTGCCCGGAATACAACGGCTTTATGGCTCCTGTGCTGATTAATGCTATCGATTGGTGCACCCGCTCAAGCGAAGGCTCTCCGGATTTAGGCTGCTTCATGAATAAACCCATATTCATTGCCGGTGCATCCCCCGGTCCTGGTGGTGGCGGCCGAGTCGTCACGCATCTTAAAACCATGCTGTCTGGAATTGGCGCCTATGTAAGCCCCTTCCCACTCACAGTACCCGCAGCTTTCTCAGCATTCAATGAAACCGGTGAATTGGCTGACACAGGCATGAAAGACCGGGCTGCCAAAATGATGGGTGGGTTTATCCAGTTCACGCAAAAGCTTGTCTAATTGCCTTCATAGCTGGCAGCAACCAAGGGATTCAAGCCCCATCATATTGCTGTTTGAGCACTGGCAAGGCATGGTCGACGGACTGATGGGTTGCCAATTCTGCGGACAAAAACTACTGCTGCGACTCCTCGATTGGCGAGGTCATCAGCTTGAACAGCGTATTTATTCTATTGGGTTGGTCCCCAGCGACGTTGGCGACGTGTTTATTAGAAATATGCGAAGCGATTACTGCGATCTCAAGAGGCAGGACGATCCAATCACTGATTTGTCTCAATCATCATGAAAGATACCAGCGACGAATCAGGTCATATAATCATGCAGCAAAAGCGAGTCCGATACGAAAACCTGGTCAATGCCTATAGCAGTTGGCTTTACCGTTATGCCTATTGGTTGTGTGGCGAAAAAGCGACTTCTGAAGATCTGGTTCAAGAAACTTTCCTTCGTGCCTGGCGGTTTCTTGATTCTCTGAAAGAAGAGGCGGCCGCTAAAAGTTGGCTGACTACCATCCTACGCCGTGAAAATGCCCGAAGGTTTGAGCGTAAGCAGCTAGACTATTCTGATGTCGAGATGGATACCCTGCCTAGCGAGCGACAGGATTTTGATACCCGACCAGAAGTTCTTGCGCTACGAAATGCAATGAAGAAATTACCGGTCAAATACCGGGAACCATTGGTTCTACAGGTTCTAGAGGGCTATAACCTGGAAGAAATTGCCGCGATGTTTGATCTACCCCGAAACACCGTCGCCACGAGATTACACCGAGCCAGACAGAAGCTAAGAAAGTTTCTGGAAGGCGATATGGAGCAACTGTCAGCCGATGAACTGCCTTGAATTTCGACATCTGATCCTGACGGATCCTTATGCGAAGCTCAGAGAATCTGAGGCCCATCTGGAGACGTGCGCCCAGTGCACGCGCTTTCAGCAAGAGATCCTCGATCTGGACAGCGACATCGAAAAAGCGCTCAGTGTCGAAGTCCCCGAGGGCTTAGCCTCTAGAATATTGCTTAGCCAATCACTGAAAGAAAAACCTAAGCGACCGTGGGTGCAATACGCCATGGCAGCCTCGGTATTTGCTGCACTGTTATTTGGCGTAACATTTTTGACCAACGAAACTTCAGTTCCTAACCACGGCTCCACTCTAATGATTGCCAATGCTGCTCACCAGCCCCATGAATTCTACGGCAGCGAACATCAACCTATCCCTCAAGAGAACGTCGCACTGTTACTGGCGCGGCTTAATCTCACAGCCTCCATCGACAATGTGGTTTATGCCGCGGTCTGTCCTGTGGGTGATGAAAGCGCCGCTCATTTGGTGATTAAGGATGGTGACGATCAGTACACCGTGATGCTGCTACCTGATCAATCACCCAGCAAGATGTACACCGTGAATGATCAACTCTGGCGTGGATACATCAGCCCTCACCCTGCTGGTGCCTTGGCGGTACTTGCTGAGGCTCAGGATGCTAATGCGATTGCTAGAATCCGTGAGGTGACGGACAAACTCCAGACGGCGATTTACCTTTCTGCCAAGCTTTAGCCAAGCTAAAAACACCGGTTCAAGTAACGTGAACCATTTCGACTCCCGCAACGGCCACTTCCTTTAGTTCATTATCGACGACCGAAACGTAGTACGCCGAGGCTGCACCACGCGCCGAAACGACCCGCTTCGGTCGTCCAGCTTCGAAATGGACACAGGCGCCATCATCAATCGCAAACCCATCCATAATTTCTCTATCTCTAATCATTTTTCTGTAGACCGGCGCTCGGTCCGCTTCGAGACTGTAATGTGGGCAACAACTTCCAGATAAGAATCCAAGCCCCTCTAGCGCTTTCAGCTCTCCCGCCCAGGAATCCGTCACCCCAGCTTCGAACCAGCATATTGCACCGGCACTAATTCCCGCTAGAACGGTTCCTTGTTCCAAAGCGATTCTCAGATGAGTTTGCAGGTCCCAGGCGCTCCAGACACCGAGCATGCTTTTGGTGTTACCGCCACCAACAAAAATGATGTCCTGCTCGCTCATCCAACCAGAAATGTTGGAAGTCCGACGAAACAAGTCGAGGTGGGATGGGACACAATCGAGCTTCGAGAATCGTGTGTGGAATTTCATGAGATAGCTAGCTGCGTCACCGCTTGCAGTGGCGATAAATCCAATCTTTGGTGACTTTTTGAGGGCCTGATCCAGTATGTACTGATCAATCCCTGGCTCTGATTCAGTAGAAAAGCCGCCACCGCCTACTGCGATAATTTGCTGGTTCATTATCTAGATACTCCGTTTCATTTTGTTAATGCAGGCAACAACATCTCCACTGGTTGAACATCATTCCCAGTCACGATTGTAGATATAGATAACGCCTCCAGCTGACAGGGCTGTTCTCCGACTGGATTCAGATAAGCGACCTGAATACCCAGAGCGTAAACGTCAACCTGTTGTTTAATTTGAGCCTCTATTGATTCCATGAAACTATGACCACTTGATGGAAAATTCAGCTTCGGTCATGCCAAACAACACAACGTCGTGGTAACGACCTTTGGTGAACACCATCTTACGTTGCCGTAGAGCCGCATATCATCGGCAACCCCATCAGCCACATAGCGCGCAATATCCTCCAGGGTCTTGGCTCGCAGCTCAACTCTCTCACCGCGCCAAATACTATTGATTCTAGATTCTTCATTCATTGCCGGAGATTACCAGAATCGTTTAGGTTACGGCGAACCTGCATTTGAGTGAACTACACTGAGGTCAGTCCAACGATAATCTGCACCCCAGAAATGAGGGACAGCACAACTCCACCAGCTTCGAGCACATAGACCGTTCGCTCCGCCAAGACACTACCGCTAAATCCAGCCCCAGCCATGGGCTGCGCTTTGCTTGCGCCAGTGAAGGACTCGATCGTGATGCCGACCCAGATCAGGTAGTAACCCCAGATCGAACTCAGATAGGCTACCGCTGATAGTTCCTCTGAAAGACTCAGCATTGGCAATATTAAACCAAAGATCATCAATGCCATGCCACTTTGAGCCGCACCTAAATGACCCGCCAGCGCCATCCGTTTGTTCGGCGCCACTGCAATCGTTAAACCTTAAAAGAGACCTATTACAAACAAAATGGCCCCAGCTCTGATCAACAGCCTACCTTCCTCATTTAGTACAATCGTCATCGCGCACCACCCCTTGCTCGCCTGAATTCAAGAAAATTCAGTCTACCGACTCGCGTTATAAATACGATTACCTCTGAGGTAACCCATTCGCCAACGAGCAGCCTGCCCAATGCGTTAGCCATGTAATAAAAACCGACATCTAGAGATACCCCATCCCGGTCGGCATAGCTCACAATCAAGTACGATGATCGACTTGCTCTTTGAGATTGTGTTCATAGAGCAAGCTTATCGCGTTCGAGTAACAGTAGCAGGCTTGTCTAATTGCATTACGTGGTCATTCGGCAGGCGTCAAATTAAGCCTCGAATCTTGGTGTGATTTGATTTTGCCCGCATCAACTCAGTGTCGCCGTGTTTGCAGAGTTTATATCCCTCAATTCAAAACAAATGGCTAACCTCGATCATCTGCGAATCTCATTGAGATCGGTTTCAGGCGTAATGCACGTCGCAGAGTCTTGCGCCTGTAGAAAGTATCGCCATATCCCTGAAGCTTCCTTCTCAATCTTTGGGCATATTTCGGCCCGAATTTGTTACACCAAAGGCGAATGGCCTCATAGCTGACAGTCACGCCTCTCTCGGCCAGTAGGTCCTCGACGTCACGATGACTCAGATTGAAACGATGGTGGAGCCACACCGCATATTGAATAATTTCGGCTCGGAATCGGTGACGTTTGTACATTTTTGATTGGGTCATGCGTCGGATTCTGGCAGATTGCGAGTTAACTTGTCAGTACCATAAAAACCCATACTTCCGTTTCACGGATGATTAGCTTTACCCAGTCCCTCTAATTATTTCGCGAATTTTTAAGAAGTGCGGTCACTCCAAATCCGGGTTTTGTCCCAATATCGTCATAATGATTTTTCGACCGTGAGGCGTTAGGTGAATGGATTTCTGACGCAGGTTCATCATATCGAATCGAAGCTCGATTAGGCCGGGCCCCGGTTTCTTGCTAGAAGTCAACGTCGACATGTCAGCCAGGTTCCGAGATAAAGCAGTGACTGATGTCACATCGAGCAACTTCAGCAGATTTCTCTGATTAGTCCCCTCGTTCAGGTAAACATTGAGCAGGATATGCAACCGCAACGCTGTGACGTCTGGACCCAGAGTTTTTCTCGCGCTGACCAGAAACTGATCGAATAGTCGCACTGAGGCTTGCAGAGCTGTCGTTTCCATTGCTTTCTCCCGATAAAGTAATAGTACTTATATAGTTATATTTGCGATATCGCAACTATCTTGTTACCGTGTTTACACATTCTCGTTGTGGAGGACCCATGACTCAGCCAGTGCTTAAATCACAAACTACTGAATTACATACGGAAAATGGATTGCTAGACGGCGAAAAGTCCCACGCAGCAGCTTCCGTCAAAACAGTGCTAGCGGACACTTTTAATCTGCTGATCGCCACCCAAGGGCTCCACTGGAACGTTCAGGGACCCATGTTCTACAGCATCCATCAGCTGACCGAGGTGCAGTACCGCGACATGTTTGAGGCGGTTGACAAGTTGGCCGAACGAATCCGTTCTCTAGGATTTCTAGCGCCTCACTCTGCCGAGGAACTCGGCAGCGGCTCGGTGCTCGCCAGCCCGCAGGAAGGCGATGAACTTAAAGTACAAATTGAATGCCTGATTGAAGGCAATGAGTTTATCGCCAAGGCCCTGCGTCACGCATTGCCAGAAATTGATGCCATATCGGATGTCAAAACCTCTGATCTGTTCGCCAAACGACTCGGCACCCATGAAGAAAATGCCTGGATGCTGAGGGCAATCATCAGCTAATTGCTCCCGCCTCAATCCCGTAACACGACTCAACCGGAGACAATCATGAAGATCCTAGCTTTTATTAATCTTAATGGATGGAACAGTTTAAAAAGTCATCCTGCAACAGAGCTGCCGCTGGCGCGGCGGGTACTTGATGCCGCCATGTCACTCAATGCAGATGTGCACTTCTCTCATCGGGTGCACGACACCGCATTGATAACAGGAAGTTCCGGTGACCGTGAGCTTGTTCAACTTCGTGACCAGGTCCAGTCCATCGAGCAGAAATGGCTTGATGGCCTCGTGGATTCGGCTAGCGACTTAAACGTGACGGCCAAGACCAGTTTCGCGAGTGTCAGTGCTGATGCGTTAGTCAATGAGATTAAGGAATACCAACCTGACCTGGTGTTCAAAATCGCCCGGGACCACAACTTCGTTTTGGGTCTATTCTCGAACCTTGATTGGGAACTGATTCGTCAGTCCCCTGTACCGATCTGGTTTGTTAAACAGGAGATGCGAGACATCAAGCGGGTCGTGGCGGCAGTTGATTTCGTTGATGAAGAGGTTGCCGAAGAGAACGGTACGAAGGGTTCAACGAAAGGCTCGCTCGATCATGAGATTCTTCGCAAGGCAACAGAAATATGCAAAGCCATGAATGCTCAATTGACAGTGGTCCATGCATATCCAGCTGCCGAGCCGCAGGTCCCGGCCATGGGTTTTACTGGGG
>JBLHQQ010000038.1:0-12201 GCA_047625245.1 Candidatus Azotimanducaceae bacterium | reverse complement strand
GATCGACTGGTCGTGAGTCCAGGCGTTCCTCTTTCCCATTCGGTGCTCCAGGATGCCGTGAAATCCGGTTTGAAACTGACCAGTGATATCAAAATATTTTGTCAGCTGAGACAAAAGCCGTTAGCGCTCATCACCGGATCGAATGGCAAAAGTACAGTGACTCACATCGTTGGCCAGTTGCTAAATGCAGTCAACATCAAAACCGGTGTAGGTGGCAATATTGGCACTCCAGCTCTTGACCTATTCAAAGGGGATTTTTCGGCCTACGCTATCGAAGTGTCGAGCTACCAGTTGGAACTTGCTGATGCAGCTACGGCTGATGTCGCTGTGTTATTGAACCTTTCGCCCGACCATTTGGATCGATACGCCGCGCTGGCCGACTACTATCAGGCTAAAACCCAGGTGTTTACCGGCTGTGGCACAGCAATCTATTGTCGCGATCTTGATTTTCCCCTCGGCATATCTACACAGACTAAAGTCATCACCTTCGGTACGGATGCTCCAGCCGATAGTCTGAGCTACGGAATTCGCGAGACAAATGGAAAGTACTATCTGGCTCGCGGCGAGAACGATCTTGTTGGTGTTGATGAGTTGCCGATCAAGGGTCGCCATAACTGGTTGAACCTGCTTGCGGCAATCGCCATTGCTGAGGCGATGGGTGCTGAATTGGAGAGCCTTCTGCAGGTCCTGCCGAGCATTAGCGGTTTGCCCCATCGTTGTGAGGTCATACATTCGAATATTGGACTGGTCGTTAATGATTCAAAATCCACTAACCCCTCATCCACCCTAACCGCGATAGAGGGGTTTTCGGATGCAAATGTTGAGATGACGTTGATTCTTGGCGGCATAGGTAAAGGAGCCGATTTTTCCGTGCTGGGCGAAGCCATTCAGACCCGGGTAACACGTTGTTATGTCTATGGTCAGGATCGTGAGCAGATTGTTGAGCAGGTTGGGTCTCCTATGGTGAAATTTGAGACCCTCGAAGAATGTCTGCTAGATCTGTCGAAACGTTCGTTCTCAATCTCGCCGATGTCGAAGCCGTTAATTTTATTTTCTCCTGCTTGTGCGTCGCTGGATCAGTTCGAAAATTTTGAAGCGCGTGGTGATTACTTCAAAAAGCGGGCGACGGAGTTGTTCGAATGACGCTGCCAGCACTAGCTCCCGACTATCCACTGGACAAGCTTGTATCTGCGTCGGCCTTCTTATTGTTGTTGCTTGGTTTGATTATGGTCGGTTCGGCCTCCACAGAGGTTTCTGATCGCAACTATGGCAGCCCGTTTCATCTGGCGATCAAGCATGGCGCCTATGTCCTTATCAGTCTCGGTGCCGGTGCATTTGCGCTGATGTTACCGACTCGATCCTGGCAGAAAATTGACTGGTTGCTCTTGCTGCTCAGTTTTGCCTTGCTCATTGCGGTTCTGATTCCGGGGATTGGTCACACGGTTAATGGTAGTACTCGATGGATCTCTCTTGGGTTTTTCACCATCCAGGGGTCGGAGTTTGTGAAACTATTTTCCATCGTCTACATCGCGGGTTATCTGGTGCGCCGAAAGGACGATGTGCAGGCAACCTTGACAGGTTTTATCAAACCCTTAATGTTAATCGGTTTGATGGTGCTCCTTTTGTTAGAACAACCGGACTTTGGGGCATCGGTCGTGATTATGGCTGCTGTGATGGGAATGATCTTCCTTGCCGGTGTGCCCTTTGCCCACTTCCTGCCGCTAATCACTGGTTTCGTTGCTGTAACGTTTGTCATTGCGCTTTGGCAACCTTATCGACTGGATCGGTTCACCAGTTTTGCCGATCCTTGGGCGCACCAATTTGACGGAGGCTACCAACTAACTCAGGCCCTGATCGCTTTTGGTCGAGGAGAATGGTTTGGTCTTGGACTCGGCAATAGCATTCAAAAATTGTTTTTTCTTCCGGAAGCCCACACCGACTTTCTTTTTTCCATATTGGCTGAAGAGTTGGGGGTGTTTGGCGCGGGACTATTAATTGTCGTGTTCTTCGCGATGGTGATCAGAGCTTTGGTGATCGGGCGGCGTGCTCAGATTGCCAAAATGGACTTTCACGGCTACCTGGCCTATGGCATCGGTTTGATATTAGGTATCCAGGCATCGATTAATATTGGCGTTAACATCGGCCTGTTGCCAACCAAGGGCTTAACACTTCCGTTAGTGAGTTTTGGTGGTAACAGCCTGATAGTCAGCTGTATGTTGGTGGGGATGTTGCTGCGTATCGAGTATGAAACACGACAAGTTTCTGAACAACCGTTACAGAAAAAGGGAGGTGCCAAACGTGGCAGATAACACTCCCAGATCCGCTCTTCGTTCTTATGCTGAAGTGCCGGAAATGCGCCGAATCAGCAAGATTCATTTTGTTGGGATTGGCGGTGCTGGTATGTGTGGTATCGCCGAGGTACTGCTAAACCAGGGCTATAAGATTACCGGATCTGATCTTGCGAAGGGCAAGAGTACCGATCGATTGGAAGCAATGGGCGCCCAGGTCTTTGCCCAACATCTCGCTTCGAATGTTGAGGATGTCGATGTCGTAGTCGTCTCCTCAGCTATTGACCCGAATAATCCTGAGATTACCTTTGCTAGAGATAACCGAATACCTGTGGTGCGACGAGCGGAAATGCTTGGCGAATTGATGCGCTATCGACATGGCATTGCAGTAGCGGGCACCCATGGCAAAACCACTACTACCAGTTTGATTGCCTCGGTGCTGGCGCAGGCCGGATTCGACCCCACTTTCGTGATCGGTGGTTTGCTTAATAGTTCCGATAGTAACGGTCGATTGGGTGCAAGCCGGTTGCTTGTGGCTGAAGCTGACGAAAGTGATGCTTCATTCCTTCATCTGCAACCCATGGTTGCGGTGCTGACGAATATTGATCGTGATCACCTCTCAAACTACGAGGGCAGTTTCGAAAAACTAAAAGGTGCTTTTCTGGAGTTTATCCACAACTTGCCATTCTATGGGCTGCTTGTGGCCTGTCTTGATGACCACGATGTGCGATCACTACTACCGTTCGTTAAACGCTCTGTGGTGACCTACGGTTTAGATCCAGAGGCGGACGTGCGGGCCATTGATCTAGTGCAAAATGGCGGACAAGCGATGTTCACGGTTTTGCGAAAAGGTCAGCCAGACCTAGCGATTACGCTTGCGATGCCAGGTAAACACAATGTTTTAAACGCACTCGCTGCTGTTGCGATAGCAACTGATGAAGGTGTTGGAGATGAAGACATTGCAAAGGGTCTCAACGACTTTTCAGGTGTCGGCCGACGATTTGAAATTCATGGTCGCTTCACGGCAGAAGATGGAGAGTTTTTGCTAGTAGATGACTACGGTCATCATCCGACTGAACTGAAGGCTACCATCGAAGCTGTTCGACTGGGCTGGCCCGGTCGTCGCTTGATTATGGTCTATCAGCCTCACCGATACAGTAGAATGCTCGAGCTGTTTGATCAGTTCGTCGATGTGCTTGGTGCTGTGGATCAGCTAATACTTCTTGATGTTTATGCCGCCGGTGAAGAGAGCATTGCTGGTGCCACCGGAAAAGATCTGTTTAACGCCATTACTAGGGATAGCGATACTGAGGTTGAGTTTGTACAGGATGTTGCATTTGTTCCGGGCTTGCTCGATAGCATGGTCAAGGCTGGAGATTTTGTACTAACTCAGGGTGCCGGAGAAACCAGTAAGTTAGCCGGAACGCTACGAGCCCATTGGCAGTCAAAGGCGGTGATCTCATGACGCTTGGCTTAAAACGTTGGTTGCCGGTACTCGCATTGCTGATGGTTATGGCTGCCGCGGCGGCTCTATCGATAGCTGTCAATGCGGGGTCTATGACCGAAGTTAAACGTCTATCTGTGACGGGAGAACTCTCGGTAAGTCAGCGTAATACGGTATTCAATATTATTGGTAATCAACAATTGCTCGATACGCCTATAGCGGACTTGCAACAGAAACTCGAAATGGAGAGCTGGATACAGTCAGCGACGGTGGAGAGAAGCTGGCCTGATACGGTTGTCGTCACTGTGGCCCCCGAGCACCCCATCGCGCTCTGGAATGATGATGCCTATTTGAATGACGAGGGTCAGGTGTTCAGGTCGCCTTTTGTAAATCGCGCCAGACTGCCGCAGCTCTACGGTCCTATTGGGAAAGAGTTTATCGTAACGACTCAGTTTCAGCAGCTCAATAACACGCTCTTTAAGGTCGGCCAGTACATCGAGATGTTAACTCTTGGGCCACGGGATAACTGGAGCTTTCAAAGTGATGTTGGGATTGAAGTGTTGTTAGGTAAATCGGCGTTGATGGAGCGAGTTCAAAGGCTGCTCACAGTAACCGAATATATTGAACAGAGCGGAAAACTAGACCAAATAGAGCAAATCGATACGCGCTATGGCAACGGTGTAGCAGTGGCTTGGAAAGAGCAAAGTGGTACTAACTTGTCAACCAATTATAACTCGCAGAGAGAAGCAAAATTATGACCGGGATAGGTGGCAATCAAATGATAGTTGGATTGGATATCGGAACTTCCAAGGTGGTTTGCATTGTGGGGGACGTTTCTCCGGAAGGCGATGTGGAAATTGTGGGTATCGGTAGTCATCCATCGCGCGGACTAAAAAAAGGTGTGGTGGTCAATATTGAAGCTACGGTTCAGTCGATTCAGCGAGCAGTTGAAGAAGCTGAGTTAATGGCTGGCTGTCAGATCCATTCGGTTTACGCCGGTATAGCAGGCAGCCATATTCGCAGTCTTAATTCTCACGGCATTGTGGCAATTAGGGACCGCGAGGTGTTCAAACCGGACATTGATCGAGTGATTGACGCAGCTCAAGCCGTCGCAATCCCGGCGGATCAAAAAATACTTCACATTTTGCCCCAGGAGTATGTGATCGACAGCCAGGAAGGGGTCAAAGAGCCGCTTGGGATGTCAGGGGTTCGATTAGAGGCGAAAGTACACCTTGTTACCTGTGCGGTGAATGCTGCGCAAAACATAGAAAAGTGTATTCGAAAATGTGGGCTTGAGGTTGAAGACATCATCCTTGAGCAACTTGCTTCCGGTTATGCGGTGCTGACTGAAGACGAAAAAGAGCTGGGAGTTTGTATAGTCGATATGGGTGGCGGCACGTCAGATATAGCGGTCTTCACCGAAGGCGCTATTCGGCACACTGCGGTGATTCCAATAGCTGGTGATCAGGTAACCAACGATATTGCAATGGCGCTGCGGACGCCCACTTCGAATGCCGAAGAAATCAAAATAAAATATGCTTGTGCTCTCGCGAGCCTTGCTGGCGAGAACGAAACGATCAAGGTTCCTAGTGTAGGAGATCGAAAGGATCGTGATCTATCTCGTCAAGCGTTGGCGGAGGTTGTAGAGCCGCGGTACGACGAATTGTTCACATTGATCCAAGCAGAGCTTCGACGCAGCGGGTTTGAAGAATTGATTCCGGCAGGAATTGTTCTAACCGGTGGAACATCAAAAATGGAAGGCGTGGTAGAGCTGGCGGAAGAGATCTTTCATATGCCAGTCAGTATCGGTAAGCCGTCCCATGTGACTGGACTTACTGACATCGTACGTAACCCCATCTATGCGACAGCGGTAGGGTTATTGCAATACGGAGCAAAGCAGATTGGAGAAGAGGTTGTGGTGCCACCAACGGAAAATATGTCTAGCATGGTGGGTAAAGTCAAAAGCTGGTTTCTTGGAAATTATTAAGCCTTAGGAGGGTTGGGTTATGTTTGAGTTAGTTGATAGCGCACCAGAACAAGCAGTCATCAAAGTCATCGGAGTCGGCGGCGGCGGTGGTAATGCTGTTGAACACATGGTTGTTCAAGATATAGAAGGTGTGGACTTTATCTGCGCCAATACAGACGCTCAGGCGTTACACAATTTGTCTGCAAAGACCTTGCTTCAGTTGGGAACATCCATCACCAAAGGACTTGGTGCGGGTGCTAATCCAGCAATGGGTAAAGAAGCGGCTTTGGAAGACAAAGAGAGGATCGCCGAGGTGCTGTCTGGCGCGGATATGGTCTTTGTTACTGCCGGTATGGGTGGTGGCACCGGGACCGGCGCCGCGCCTATCGTCGCAGAGGTCGCCAAGAGTATGGGGATTTTGACGGTTGCCGTTGTCACTAAGCCTTTTGTCTTCGAAGGCAAAAAGCGAATGCTACTTGCGGAGGAAGGCATCAGGGAGCTGTCTCAGTTCGTCGATAGTTTGATCACGATTCCGAACGAAAAGCTGCTCAGTATCATGGGTGATGACACACCTTTGCTAAAAGCTTTTGGTGCCGTCGATGATGTTCTGTCTAACGCGGTTCAAGGTATCGCGGATCTGATCATTCGCCCAGGCATGATCAACGTCGACTTCGCCGATGTAAGAACCGTTATGTCGGAAATGGGTATGGCAATGATGGGTAGCGGATGCGCATCAGGCAGCAGCCGCGCGAGAGAAGCTGCCGAGGCGGCTGTGAAGAGCCCGTTGTTGGATGATATCGATTTCAATGGTGCTCGAGGTATCCTGGTGAATATCACGGCAGGTATTGATATTTCCCTTGGTGAGTTCTCTGAAGTAGGTGCGACCATTGAGGAGTTTGCATCGGACAATGCAACCATTGTGGTTGGAACCGTGATTGACCCTGAAATGGGAGACGAGCTTAGGGTAACCGTTGTAGCGACGGGGCTTGGAAATCAAGAGATCGAGAGACCCAAGAAGGTGATCGACAATACCCGAAAGAAAATTGCCGGCGATGGTGCTCTGGACTATGGGGATTTTGATAAGCCCACAGTCATGAGGAATGCTGCAACCGAGGACAAGGCTTCGGATCCTGTCACGCCAAAAGATATGGAATATCTCGATATTCCGGCTTTTCTGCGACGCCAGGCTGATTAATGCGGGACTAATGCTGGTAATAGTACTGGTACTAAATACCCGTTAATCGAGTATTGAACCTGCAATAGCTGAAACTAATTGCCGGGTAGAAGGTCTGAAATTGAAGCGTTGAACCAGTGTATGAAGGATAAGTGGGATCTGGTTCGCAGTTTTAGCCATTCCTCGGATGATTTGTCCGTTTTTGGTGCTGAATCGGGAGCAGGGCGGGTCGCATTTTGCTACTATGCGCGCCGCACCGGCAACTCACTTTATAAATCGCAAACGAAGAAGAATAAATGGTCTATCAAAGAACGCTAAAGAATTCTATCCGCGCCACTGGCGTGGGACTGCATACCGGTGAGAAAGTCTATTTGACTTTGCGACCTGCGCCGACCAATACGGGAGTTGTGTTTATCCGTTCAGATCTCGATCCTGTGCTGGAAATTCCAGCCCGGTCCGAGTACGTCGGAGATACAACCTTGGCGACCACCATCACCAAAGGTGAGGTAAGAATTTCGACAATCGAACATTTGATGGCAGCTCTCTCGGGTCTTGGCGTCGATAATGCATTTGTTGAGGTGAGCGGATCTGAAATGCCGATTATGGATGGCAGTGCAGCGACCTTCGTCTTTTTGATCCAGTCTGCCGGGATTGAACAACAAGACGCTTTAAAGAAATTCTTGAGAATTAAAGAGACTGTCAGTGTGACAGGTCCAGAAGGTGTGGGTTGGTGTGGTCAAAGTGCAACTTTGCAGCCTTTTGATGGCTTTAAGGTGAGTCACACGATTGTCTACGATAACCCTGTCATTAAAGAACAACGCGCTTCGGTAAACTTTTCAACAACCTCCTTTGTAAAAGAAGTTAGTCGCGCTCGAACCTTCGGCTTGATGCAGGAATTTGAACATCTGCGGGAGCGCAATCTGGCCCAGGGCGGTAGTCTTGATAATGCAGTTGTGGTCGACGATTTTCGTGTTTTGAATGATGACGGTCTGCGCCATAAAGATGAGTTTGTTAGGCATAAGATACTAGATGCAATTGGCGACCTCTATTTACTCGGTTATAGCCTTATTGGCGAATTCATTGGGTATAAATCTGGCCACGCGGCGAATCACGCGCTCCGCGAGGCGCTAATTGCTCAAGAAAGTGCCTTTGAAATTGTGACCTTCGATAATGAAAAGGAAGTGCCGAGGGCATACGCCCAGCCATTGATGGCCTAGTCGGCCTCCGGCTTTCCTCGCGCGGCCAGTTTTCGTAGTGCCGCTTGAAGATCTGGATCTGTGACAAAATTTGCAGCCGACTCTAATTGGCGGGCATTTTCCGCATTGGGCGGCAATGCCTCTCTAAGCTCTCGTTCGGGCTTCTCGAAGCTAGGCTGAACAGAAACTTTAATGCTATCAATGGGTTGGTTTCGTCGGTGAGTTTTTAGTGAGCCAATGATAGTCTTTTGGCTATATTTGATCCGAGTGGCGATGGCTGCCGAGTGGGTCACGAGATGAAGCTCGCCTTGATGTAATGAAGCGACTTGAACATCAGCGCGGATAACTTCTTTTACAGCAGCCTGAATGTCCAATAGAATGCGTGCTTCCGCAAATATGTTGCGCAAGACTCCTTTTGGCTGAAGAAACATCTTAGCCGGGAGTGTGATAGATTTAGGCAGTCTAGGCATGAGGCAAGCATTATGCGCCTCCGTGAAGAATAACAAAGAGAATAATACCCGAATTTCATGAAATTCATTATTGTCGATCACAAATCTGGGAAAACCAGATCCATAGCCGCGAACGGGCTAATCCTAGGGATTGCCTTTGCGGGTTTGTTGGGTATTCCTGCAGCCATTGGATATTTGTCCTACATTCACGGCGTAGGCGAAGCTGCTGAAACCGCAGAAATGTTTAGCAAATGGCGACAGGTGCTAAAACATCAGGATCAAGAAATTCGAATTGCCAGTGAAGAAGCCCGCGATAATCTCGAAGCATCTGCGCTTCGGCTCGCTCAGCTACAGGCTCGAATTGTTCGTCTCGACGCGCTCGGTGAGCGACTTACAAGCGTTGCTAAACTGGACGAGGGAGAATTCGATTTTTCCGCGACACCGGCTCTTGGTGGCCCATTGTCAGAGTCCGAGATAGAAACCACACCAGAAAATTACCTTCAGCAGCTGGAGCAACTGTCTGCAGATATTGCTAACCGCGAGCAGCAGTTGGGTGTTTTAGAAACCTTGCTGGTTGACCGAAAAATTCAAAACGACGTTTTTATCGCAGGCCGTCCGGTTCGAAAAGGTTGGATGTCGTCGCGATTTGGTAAACGTATTGATCCGATCACGGGCCGTCAGGCCTGGCACAACGGGGTTGATTTTGCCGGTAAGCGAGGCGCTGAGGTTAATACCGTTGCCGCAGGTGTCGTGGTCTATGCCGGTTCCCGGAATGGCTACGGGCGGATGGTTGAAATTAATCACGGCGGAGGGTTTTCAACTCGGTACGCTCACCATCAGGAACTTAAGGTGAAGGTCGGTGATATCGTCAAAAAGAGCCAAACCATTGGCCTAATGGGCAGCAGTGGTCGTTCGACCGGCCCCCATGTCCACTTTGAAGTATACAAAAACGGTCGCGTCGTCGATCCATCTTCCTATATTCACCGCGCTAGCCGGTGATTAGTCTGTAAATTGATGGCTGCAAGGCCGTCCCTGCTTGTTTAGATCAGACATCCCCCTTTTCCCCGTGAGACCACAATGGTATTTTCAAAAATATTTGGTAGTAAAAATGACCGCGAATTAAAGCGGCTGAGCAAGATTGTCAAGGTCATTAATGAGCTTGAGGATTCGTTCGCGGTACTTACCCTTGATGAACTCAAGGCTAAGCGCGAAGAGTTTAAAGGCCGAATTGATGGCGGAGCATCTCTTGATGCTCTATTGCCCGAGGCATTTGCAGCGGTGCGAGACGCCGGTAAACGAACCCTTGATAAGAGGCTGTTCGATGTCCAAATGATTGGCGGTTTGACGCTTCACGAGGGGCGGATTGCTGAAATGCGTACCGGTGAAGGTAAAACTCTGGTGGCGACGCTTGCCCTATATCTCAATGCGATTTCTGGTGATGGCGTACACCTGGTAACGGTCAACGACTACCTGGCGAAGTGGGGTGCGGAGTGGATGGGTCCGGTATTTTCGGCTCTAGGGATGACGGTCGGTGTTGTTTATGCTGGTCAGTCTCCGGAAGAAAAACAAAATGCCTACCATTGCGACATTACCTACGGCACTAACAACGAGTTTGGGTTCGACTACCTGCGCGACAATATGGCTTTTAACGATGAAGAGCGAGCCCAGAGACCGTTGAATTTTGCGATTGTGGATGAGGTGGATTCGATTCTGATCGATGAAGCGAGGACGCCGCTTATTATTTCTGGTGGTATAGAGAATTCTTCGGAGGTCTATCACGCCATAAATCAGATGATACCATCTCTCATTCCTCAGATTAAAACGCCCGAGGACATCGCCAACGAAATTGAGACACCCGGTGACTACTATGTTGACGAAAAACAACGGGATGTCGAACTCACAGAGGATGGTCACCAGAAGGTTGAAGAACTGCTGACAAAGAGAAAGCTGCTGGCAGAGGGCGATTCACTTTATGGCACTTCCAATTTGAGCCTGCTACACCATGTGCACTCTGCCTTAAAGGCCCATAGCCTGTTTAGCCGTGACGTGGACTATATTGTTCAGGAAGGCGAAATTGTCATTATTGATGAGCATACGGGGCGGTCCATGCCTGGGCGTCGTTGGTCTGGAGGTATCCATCAGGCGATCGAGGCAAAGGAAAATGTGTCCATTACTAACGAAAGCCAAACCCTAGCATCGACCACGTTTCAGAATTACTTCCGGCTTTATAACAAGCTTGCCGGTATGACTGGTACAGCAGATACCGAAGCCTTCGAATTCAAGCAGATCTATGGTTTGGATGTTGTTGTGATCCCGACTAATTTGCCAATGGTGCGTGATGATCGAAACGATTTGATCTATATGACGATCCCAGAAAAATTTGATGCGATTGTTGAAGAAATACTTCTCTCGGCAGAGAAGAACGCACCGGTTCTCGTAGGTACTGCATCTATTGAGACATCTGAGTTGCTGTCCGAGTTACTGAAGCAGAAGAAAATCAAACACAGTGTTCTGAATGCCAAGTTTCACGAAAGGGAAGCAGAAATTGTTGCCCAAGCTGGTCGACCGGGTACGGTAACGATCGCCACAAATATGGCAGGTCGAGGTACAGACATTGTCCTGGGTGGTAATTGGGAAACCGAAGTAGCCCAGCTGAAGAATCCAACGGATGCTAAAATCGATAAGATAAAACAACAGTGGCAAATTGACCATGAAGCTGTGCTGGCTTCGGGTGGTCTCCATGTTATCGGTACCGAGCGTCATGAGAGTCGTCGTATCGATAATCAGTTACGTGGACGAGCGGGTCGTCAAGGTGACCCGGGTGTTTCTAGTTTCTATTTGTCTATGGATGACAACCTGATGCGCATCTTTGCTTCGGACAAGGTGAAAGGTTTGATGAAGAGCCTGGGTATGGAGAAGGGCGAAGCGATCGAGCACCGCATGGTTACTAACGCCATTGAGAAGGCGCAGAAGAAGGTAGAAGGCCGAAACTTCGATATCCGTAAGCAGCTTCTCGAGTATGACGATGTTGCCAATGATCAGCGTCAGCTTATCTACAACCAGCGTAATGAACTGATGGCTGCTGAGGATGTATCAGAAACGATCCAAGCCTTGTGGGACGATGTGGTGAATCAAGTCGTGGACGGTTTTGTTCCGCCCCAGAGTCTTGAAGAGCAGTGGGATATCACAGGGTTAGAGCAGGCGTTACACACAGAGTTTGGCACTACCCAACTGGTGCAAAAATGGTTGGATGAAGACGATAACTTGCATGAGGAATCGCTCAGGGAACTGATTGTCAGCAATATTCGAGCAGAGTATGAGGTGAAATGCGAGCAGTTTGGTGACGGCATTCGAATTTTTGAAAAGCAAATCATGCTGCAGATCCTCGATACATTATGGAAAGAACATCTGGCAGCAATGGACTACCTACGTCAGGGTATCCATCTCCGTGCTTACGCGCAGAAACAACCTAAGCAAGAGTATAAGAGAGAAGCCTTTGAGCTGTTTGAAGAGCTTTTAGGAAGCGTCAAGTTTGAAGTGATCAAGTTTTTAGCCCGTGTTCAGTTTCAGTCCTCCGATGATTTGGAAGCAATAGAACGTCGACGCCGAGAGGAGGAAGCCAAAAGCAAATTGAACTTCCAGAAAGCCGACGCCAATAACCTCGCAGGCGAGCCGCCTCAAAAA
>JBLHQQ010000037.1:0-12337 GCA_047625245.1 Candidatus Azotimanducaceae bacterium | reverse complement strand
TGATTTTTGATCCTGATGCAGGTGTGTTGCAACGGCTTCATGCGGATGGTGCTGAACCGCGTCTAACATCCAACGCGATTACGTCCATCACCGAATCCATTCGCGGTGAGTTAGTTGTCGGTACCTACGGTGGCGGTATCAATCGAATTAATCTAAGCACGTTCGAAGTCACAAGTTTGCAAGCAGGGACAGAACTGGGTGACCTGCAATCCGATCGCATCATGACCATACATGAAGACAGTGTGGGGCGAACCTGGATCGGCACCGATGGTGCTGGGCTCGCTTTTTATGACGTCAAGACCGGCATCTTCCAGCACTTTCAGCAGGATATTGTGTCGGGGTTTAGCGGCGATTTTGTTCTCTCAATTACAGAAGACAGTCGTGGCAACTTGTATTTCGGCACGCTAGGCAGCGGTGTTTTTTTGTTGGCCGCTGGGGGTTCTAATGGCCAACCACTTAAGTTTCGGCAGATTTCTGAGCGAAATGGTCTGGTCAGTAACAATGTCTTCGGATTACTCACCGACAATGAAGACTTAATCTGGTTGAGCTCAAGCGGCGGCTTAACGCGCTTGAATCCAGAATCTGGTGCGGTCTATCACCTTGGTATTCATAACAACTTGCAGGATCTGGAGTTCAATTCTGGCGCCGCCCTCCGGTTAGCTAGCGGTGACCTTCTGTTCGGTGGCGTGAATGGCTTTAACATCATTGTGCCAAGTGAGGTTGAGACCAACACAAAACCGGCACCGGTGATGATTACGTCTGTCGTGAAACAAGGGCAGCAGTTTTCCCCCGCGAGCTTAAAGGATAATGGCGTAGAGCTGTCTCATCGTGACTATTCGCTTGAGTTTCGGTTTGCTGGTTTAGACTATGCCGACGCCAAAAGAAATCAATATCGTTATCGGTTGATCGGATTTGACGAGTCCTGGGTCGAGGCAGAGACGAGGCGATATGCCAGTTACACAAATTTGGAACCAGGCAACTATGTCTTCGAAGTTGTGGCAGCAAATAGTGATGGAGTCTGGGGTCAAATACCGGCACAACTTAAAGTTAGTGTCATGGCTGCCCCCTGGTTGAGCTGGTGGGCATACCTTTGTTACGCATTGGCCTTTGTGCTGGTCATTTTCCTCACAGTTCGTGCTTACCGGAGTAGGCTTGAGCATATCGAGGAAGTGCGGACCATTAACCAACGCCTGCGCCTCGAGGTGGAGTTTCGAAAAGAGAAGGAAGCTGAGGTTAATCTGGAGCGGGAGAAGAGCCAGCGATATTTGGACGTCGCCGAAGTCGCTTTGGTTGCTCTTGATGTCGAAGGTCTCGTGCTTCATGTCAACGAGAAGGCCAGCACAACCTTTGGCAGCGGTCAGGCACCCTTTGTGGGTGCAAACCTCATTGATTTTGTAGCAGTTCAGCATCGCAACGATCTTCGGCAAAAAATACTGGCGGTCTTCGATGGAGAAGATGCTGGTGAGCATATCGAATGTGAAATGCGAGACGCGAAGGCTGGATCTCGGACCATATTATGGCGTTTCGCTGAGCTGTCTAAGAGTGCTGGGCATGCCAGTATGATTTTAGCCTCGGGGACCGATATTTCTGAACTAAGGCATCTTGAAAAGTCCGTTCGCTTTCGTGAAAAGCTTAGCGCTCTGGGTACCTTGTCGGCAGGCATTGCCCATGATTTTAACAACATCCTGACGGCGATTACGGGCTACAGCACCCTGGCGCTTGAGCAGGTTAGAGGTCAGGGTGAGGTTGAAGATTTTGTCAGGCGGATTGAAAGTGCATCGACTCGTGCGACGGAATTGGTGGCTAGAATTCTTAGTGTGTCGCAAATTGACGAAAAGCAATTTGAGACTTTGGATCCGTCTTCCGTGATTCATGATGCCGTTGGTCTTCTGAAAGGCGGCATGCCCTCAGAAATCAGTATCGAAGAAAGCTATCCCTTGGAACGGATCTTGGTGAATGGAGATGCCAACCAGATTCGGCAGTTGGTGATGAATCTTGGCACCAATGCGGCCACCGCGATGGAGGGCGACCGGGGTGTGCTAAAGGTCGCAGTGAGCACCGCTGATCTTAGCAGTGACGAGCTCCCAGCAGGAACAAACTTGACCGCAGGGCCCCATGTAATTGTTGACGTTATCGATACCGGCAAAGGCATTGCGGAAAGTCTCCAGCAACGAATCTTTGATCCATTTTATTCATCGGACGGCTTTGGTTTTGGTGAACGGGTGGGCACTGGACTTGGTTTGAGCATCGTCCATGGCATCGTGCTGGCGCATAAGGGCCATATCGAATTGGAATCGAAGGTCGGACGTGGCACCAGATTTCGACTCCATTTTCCCGTGGCTGAGGCTACGCAGAACCCTAAGGTGTTACACCTAACAACGGTCCGGAATAAAAAACATAGCATCATGTTGGTGGACGATGAAGAATGGGCGGTTGATGTTGCTGCGCGTCTGCTGACGAGTCTGGGTCATAAAGTGCAACCTTTTACTCATCCGGTTGATGCGATGGAGCAGTTCAAAGCGACTCCTGAAGCCTATGACGTGGTGATCATAGATCAAAATATGCCACAAATTAAAGGCACTGAATTGATCGATGCATTACGGGAAGTCCGAGGTGATATCAAAATACTACTGATGAGCGGCAATGTGTCCCCTCTTCGGCAGGTCGATGGCGCGACTCAATTTTTGGCGAAACCTTTCAAGCTTGAAGTACTGAAATCGTCATTGGCAGCTCTGGGTATTGCGGACGAAGTACATTCAGTTGGAAAACGAAGCTCTTAATATTGTGCTTAATATAGTTCTTGATCGCCAATGATCTTTTACATCGCTACAATGCCGACTACCTGTCACTTGAGCCTCGAAAGAGATCTGAATAGAAGCAGCCCCGGGTTTTAATCTACGCCCGCTTTTACATAAGTCACTTAAGATCTACTGGGCTGTAATAAAAAGCGCAGTAAAACAATAGCTAAATGAGACCAGCATCAGAATGAGTGTTGTAACAATTGAAGACGAAGGCGCGGTTCGCATCGTGTCGATGAACCGCCCCGAATCGCTAAATGCCTTTAATGCCGAAATGAATGATGGTTTAGCCGATGCATTTCTTGCAGCAGCAAAAGATGAGAGCGTTAGGGTCCTGGTGTTAACGGGCAGTGGTCGGGCATTTTCTGCCGGTGCGGATCTTTCCAACAGTAGCCCTGACTACCAGCCGCGGCATGGCTTTGCAGGTTTTTTAGAAGCCGTGATTGATTTCCCCAAACCGTTTCTAGTGGCGATCAATGGTTTAGGTGTTGGCATAGGCGCAACCATTTGTGGGCTGGCAGATATTGCTTATATGGCCCGGAGCGCTCGTCTGCGCTGTCCGTTCTCAAGTCTTGGCGTCACTGCAGAAGCATCCAGCACCTACCAGTTTCCTCGTTTGATGGGTCATCAGCGCGCCTTCTGGTTTTTGTTGGCTTCCGAATGGATGGCCGCCGAGCAATGTAAAGAGGCGGGGCTTGTGATGGAGGTGTTTAAAGACGAGGACTTTTTGCCCCAGGTTAAGCGTCGCGCCAGGGTGCTTGCGGCTATGCCCCTGGTTTCGCTCATTGCGACCAAGAAGTTATTGATGGACCCGTTGAAAGAACCGATGCGCCAGTCGATTGCGGCAGAAAATAAGCGTTTAGGAGAATTATTTCAGGGTGCTGCGCACTTAGAGGCGCGCAAAGCGTTTCAAGAAAAACGTGCGCCGGATTTTTCAGGCGTTTGATTGCCGTAGCGCAACTTTAGCTTAAGAAGATACACTGTGACTCGAACAACCCCAGACTGAATATTGTATGACGATCAACTGGCAAGATTTGTTTCAGCATCGAAAGGCAGCCGAACGCCGCTTTGGGGCTATCTGGAATCTGCCGGTCAGAAAACGTTACCACGTGGTGCTAGGCGCTCTGGGTCGCCCCGGGGTTCAGTTATTGGAAATTGGTGCTGGCGACCGGGGCTTAGCTAAGACCATGGCGGGTTACTGGCAATCCTTTGACTACAAATCCTGTGATATTGACCCAACCTATCCGCACGAGTTTTCTTCATCCAGCGACATCGAAGGTGAATACGATCTGATTGTGGGCTGCGAGTTGATCGAGCATCTGACTCTGCCCGACGCCGCAGAACTCTTACTTGACTGCTTTGCTCATACCAAAGCCGGTGGCAAAATTCTGCTAACGACCCCTAACACTTATTACCCGCCAGGCTTTCTCCGGGATGCCACTCATATCACGCCTTTTTGTTATGACGAATTGGCCGGTCTGCTCGCTCTTTGTGGTTACCAACCAACGGCAATCTATCGGCTCTACCATGACTCGATAATCAAACGCTTCATCAAGCGAGTATTGTTCTATCCCGTGTTCCGAATTATCGGCATCGACTTCGCCCATCAGATCGCGGTGGTCGCCGAGAAGCCAGCTTGAAGTTTCTGTTTCTGGGCAAAGGGGTAAGTGAGGCATCAACTCGATATCGAATTCAGCCGATCTATGAGCGTCTTGCAAAAGCGGGGCATCAGGTTGAATTTGTCAGTACAGAACTAGGCTTGCTGCCTAAACTCAACCTAGTCCGGCGCGCCAATCAGTACGATCTGGTGTTCATCCAGCGCAAGTTGTTTCCAGCCTGGTTTGTTCGGTCGCTAAAAAGGCGGGCAGGACGTTTGGTGTTTGATTTTGATGATGCGATTTTCCTGAAGAGTTCTGGTGAGAGTTCTCCAAGCCGGTATCGAAAGTTTCAAGCGACCTGTCAGGCAGCTGATCTGATATTGGCGGGTAATGAATATTTGGCGATGCAATCACGAAAACTTTCCACCAAGGTTCAGGTGGTACCGACCACCGTCGATACTGCAGCTTATGAGACTGATGCTGTTAAGGCGTCTGCAATCACGCTCGTTTGGATAGGCAGCAGTTCAACCCGGCGTTATTTAGATATGTTGACGCCAGTACTCGATAGCCTTAGCCAGCGGCGACCGAACCTCATGCTCAAGGTGATCGCAGATTTTGAGTTTCGCCTCGATGGGCTAAAAGTTGAAAACATCCAGTGGTCTGCTGAGCAAGAAGTAGCAGAACTTACCTCTAGCCACATTGGTATTGCACCCATGATCAACAACGGCTGGACCCGAGGTAAGTGCGCGTTAAAGGTGATTCAGTATATGGCGGCGGGCTTGCCCGTTGTGAGCGACCGCTGCGGCGCCAATCAGGAGGTGATCCTTGCGAGTGAAACCGGTTACCTCGCTGACAACGAGAATGACTGGATCGAGGCTATTACAAAACTCATCGACAACGAAGATCTGCGGACCCAAATGGGAGTAGCAGGTCGAGCCCGTGCACAGCAGCTCTATGATATGAAGCGGGTTACATCGCAAGTTGCGGACCAACTAGTTGAGCTTTGTGGCGACTAAGGGTCTATATGCTTGGCCTACCTGCCTTCTAAATCTGCTTTAAAATAGCGGTCGTAGACATAATTGGTTGCTTCGACAAACCCATCGATACTGCCACAGTCGAAGCGCCGACCTTTAAACTTGTAAGCGATGACATTGCCTTCTTTTGCTTGTTGGGCAATGGCATCGGTAATTTGTACTTCGCCGTTACGACCCGGTGGGGTGTTCTCAATCTTGTCGAAAATATCCGGCGTCAAAATATAGCGACCGATGATCGCAAGATTAGAAGGCGCATCCTGCGGCTTAGGTTTTTCGACCATGTCGGTCACCCTAAAGATGTTAGGTTCGATTTCCTCTCCCGCAACAATGCCATAATTCTCCGTCGCGTCGCTGGACACTTCTTCGATCGCCACAATTGAGCACTGAAAACGATCGTAGAGCTCGACCATTTGAGCCAGTACGCTCTGTGTATCATTGACACAAAGGTCATCTGCCAGAATCATTGCAAATGCTTCGTCGCCAATAATAGGTCTGCCAGTTAGAACGGCATGACCGAGACCTTTCATTTCCATCTGCCTGGTGTAAATGAATCGGCAGTTGGAGAGAACGTCACGAATTTCTGTCAGTAGTTTTTCTCTAGAGGTCCCGGCGATCTGGTGTTCAAGTTCGTAGGAGATGTCGAAATGGTCCTCTACTGCTCTCTTGCCGCGACCCGATATAACGGCGATATCAGCAATGCCTGCAGCCATGGCTTCTTCTACGCCATATTGAATGAGCGGTTTGTTGACGATCGGCAACATTTCTTTGGGCATAGACTTTGTGGCGGGTAGAAATCGGGTTCCGTATCCAGCAGCGGGAAACAGGCACTTCTTGATGCTCGTCATGACGTCTCTTTTTCTATTGGGTGTTTTTGAAGCGGCCGAGTTTATCATTGTGGTTCGTCTCAAAGCCCGCCGTCTTTCAAAAATTATCATTCACTGGTTACAAACTGGCCAGGGTAATGGGTCAATGGAGCCAAGCGCTCAAAATTTGAGCAATGAGGGCGTTAAAACCCTCTGGAGGTTTTCATATGAGCCCTAATTGTCGCTATTTACAATAAAGATCTAAAAAATTCCCCATTTCGACAAATTTGGTTTGATTGTCCGTCCAAACTATCGTTAAGTTGCAATTAACGACACTTACCGCTGAAACCTATGGATCTTTTAGACAACATTTACCAGAACCAGCCCTGTGAGCCAGGTGCAGAAACCTCCTGGGATACCCAGTCAGTGTATGAAGCTATGTCTCAAAACACTTCTGAGCAATCCCTGCGCACTACAGAGCGTGCCATAGAAGGCGCCGGTTTCCTGCCGGAAGCGGTCTCGGTTGAGAGCCTGCTCGATGAACTGGATAGGCGACCTAAGGTTGTGGTGTTCGAATCTTTATTGCGATCGTCAAAGAAGAAGCGCCATTCGGTACTGGTCGTTCAGGTACAAGCTTTTCGAGACGGGTTCGTCATGATGGGCAATGATGGTCGTCAAGGGCGGCGCTGGTATTACTTAAATCGTCTTGATCTGCCAGAAATAGAAACCGCCTTGTTCACTTTGGTTGAAGACAAACCCGCTTTAATCTTGCCCCATGGTGAGTTCACGGCCCAGGTCCGCAAGCTCGCGGACACAAAAAGCACCCACTCGCTCGAAAATGCAAAGGGTAAGAAGCTAGTGCTAGGGACTTATGCCTATCAGCCAGTGTTGAATATTAAGTTAGGCGCCAGCCGTGCGAAAACGACTGAATCGTCAGATCACCTCACCCACCTCGACCGATTGGAAGCTGAAAGCATCCACATCATGAGAGAAGTGATGGCCCAGGCTGAAAACCCCGTCATGCTCTATTCGGTCGGCAAAGACTCGGCGGTCATGCTGCACTTAGCCAAGAAAGCCTTCTACCCAAGCCCACCACCGTTTCCTTTAATGCATGTCGATACCCGCTGGAAGTTCCAGGAGATGTATCAGTTTCGCGATTATATGGCGAAAGACGTTGGCATGGAGTTGATCGTGCACGTTAACCCAGACGGCGTCGCAAAAAACATCAATCCCTTTGATCATGGCAGCGCACTGCATACCGATGTGATGAAAACCGAAGGCTTGAAGCAGGCATTAGACAAGCATGGATTCGATGTCGCATTTGGTGGTGCTCGTCGTGACGAAGAAAAAAGCCGCGCCAAAGAAAGAGTCTTTTCCTTTCGAACTGCAGCCCATCGCTGGGAGCCGAAGAGCCAAAGGCCTGAACTTTGGAATGTCTACAACGGCTATAAGGGGAAAGGAGAAAGTATCCGTGTGTTCCCAATCTCGAACTGGACGGAGCTGGATATATGGCAGTACATCTATAGAGAACAGATACTGATTGTGCCGCTTTATTATGCTGCGGAACGACCGGTTGTTGAACGTGATGGTTTGATTATGCTCGTCGATGATGATCGCCTCAAATTGTTTGAGAACGAAGAAGTGAAGATTAAGCGAGTTCGATTTCGGACCCTGGGGTGCTATCCACTCACAGGGGCTGTTGAGAGTGATGCGGATGATCTTGCGTCTATTGTGCTCGAATTACTGGCGAGTAAAACCAGCGAACGCCAAGGCCGCGCAATCGATACAGATTCTTCCGGCTCGATGGAGAAGAAAAAGCAAGAGGGATACTTCTAATGACACAGTCTACTATCCCAAACGAAATGGAAGCCCGGGTTGATGAATACCTGACCCAGCAAGCCAAGCTAGATCTACTGCGCTTCATCACCTGCGGTAGCGTTGATGATGGCAAGTCAACCCTGATTGGCCGTATGTTATATGAAGCTCAACAAATATTTGAAGATCAGATTGCGTCGTTGAAAAACGACTCTAAGAAGCTGGGTACTCAAGGCGACGATATTGATTTTGCGTTGCTCGTTGATGGCCTAACAGCCGAGCGCGAGCAAGGTATCACCATTGATGTGGCCTACCGGTTTTTTCACACGGACCAGCGCAAATTTATTGTTGCCGATACACCAGGACATGAGCAGTACACACGTAACATGGTCACCGGTGCCTCCACCGCAGATGTCGCGATCATTCTGCTCGACGCATCCCAGGGTGTGCTAACCCAAACGCGGCGTCACTCTTTCATCGCTTCTCTGCTGGGCATCAAGCATGTGGTGCTTGCCGTCAATAAGATGGATCTTGTCGACTATGACGAAAATCGGTACGACGAGATTGTCGTGGACTATGAGAAGTTTCGAACCCAATTAGAGTTCACATCGGTGACCGCCATCCCGCTGAGCGCCTTGAAAGGGGATAACGTCATCGAGCGCTCGCAAAAAACTGACTGGTACCAGGGCCCAACACTGCTCGGTTTCTTGGAGACGGTCGAGACCAAACAGACCAACCAGAGCCATGGGTTCCGCTTTCCCGTCCAATGGGTTAACCGGCCCAATTCAGATTTTCGCGGCTTCTCCGGCACCGTGGTTGCCGGCACAATTTCGCCGGGCCAATCTGTTCGTGCCTTACCCTCTGGGGAGGTTGCCAATGTCAGTGACGTGATCTTGTACGACCAGAGCTTACTCAAAGCACTGACTGATCAAGCGGTAACCATCACGTTAGATAAAGAAATCGATGTGTCTCGCGGCGATATCCTCGTTGCAGCGGATGATCCTTGCGAAGTCTCTGACCAGTTTGCCACCACCCTCGTCTGGATGGACCAGGAAGAGGGTTTTGTTGGCCGCTCCTATTGGCTGTTGATTGGCGGAATACGCGTGGGCGCCACCATCACCGAGATCAAATATAAGTACAACATTAATACCTTTGAACATATTTCCTCTCGTTCTTTTGACCTAAACGATATCGGTGAGGTGACGCTAAAGCTGGATAAACCCATTCCCTTTGAGGCCTACAAGGACTGTAAACAGTTAGGCGCTTTTGTACTGGTAGACCGATACAGCCATGCGACGGTTGCCGCGGGCATGATTAACTTTGCGTTGCGTCGTGCTCAGAACGTTCACAGGCAGGCGCTGGTCGTAGATAAGACTGCTCGTGAACGCCAGAATGGCCACAAAGGCAGAGTGCTGTGGTTTACGGGCCTAAGTGGTTCGGGTAAATCGACCATTGCCAATGCGCTAGAGCAGGTGTTGCATAGTCAGGGCATCCGTACTTACATATTAGATGGTGACAATGTGCGCCACGGCTTGAACAAGGATCTGGGCTTTACCGATGCTGACCGTGTTGAAAACATCAGGCGAATCGCTGAAGTTGCTAAATTAATGGTAGATGCAGGGCTCGTTGTATTGACAGCCTTTATTTCACCATTTAGGTCAGAGCGTGATATGGCGCGAGGCATGTTTGAGGAAGGTGAGTTTGCTGAGATCTATGTCGACACGCCACTTGACGTTGCGGAGGCGCGGGATCCGAAAGGTCTGTACAAAAAAGCCCGGCGTGGAGAACTACCGAACTTCACAGGCATCGATAGCGAGTATCAATCGCCCCTTGAGGCAGAGTTGGAATTGAACACCAACGATGAGTCTGTGGACGAGTGTGTTGCACGGATATTGAAGATCCTATGAGCGGCGTCATTGATGAAGTTAGCCGTGCCGTGCAGGACGGCAACCCAGCTGCAAAAGAATCACACTTTCGCAGTATTTTGAAAGCGTTCTCCTGGCGCATTATTGCGACCTTGACTACAGCTCTCATCGCCTACTTTGTGACGGGGGAGATTGTTACTGCAGTGGCGATTGGTAGCATTGAGTTTTTTTGAAGATGGGGATTTATTATCTGCATGAGCGAGTGTGGTTGCCGAGTATGCAATCGATTTGAGTCGCTAGCTTTAAGGTGAGGTCAATACATGCGACCGCTTCTGTGCCCGGTCAAAAAATATTGCCGATTAACTTCATCCATTAGGTTGTTCTGAATGAGCAGTTACCGGTAGGGCTGTTAGTATCCGTGCAGGTCGCCGATAACGTGGGCGCGCATAGTGGTTAGCATCAAACGAGGGAGCGCGGTATGCCACAGACGAATTCGCCCATCGACAGAGCTGTTGAAATGTTTTTTCAGACTTTCGGTTATTATCAAGCCTCATCGGTTGTCAGGCGTTGGTCCATGTTGAAGTTTGGTTGTACGATATTGAGTCTCGCTCTGCTGACTGCGTGCGGAGGTGGCGGTGGGGGTAGTAGTGACAGCGCGCCTGCACCTGCGCCAACCAGTCAGGCGATAGCGGATACGGCATCGACTAATGAAGAGTCGTCGGTGACGGTTAATCCCGCGGCAAACGATACCAGTGTCACCGCCAGCACTATCGTCTTGTCGTCAAACCCTTCAAACGGCACTGCAACCCTGTCGGACAGTGCCGTCACGTATCAGCCCAATACTGATTTTGCCGGCAGTGATTCCTTTCAGTATCAGGTGGATGGTACCGATGGTGTGACAAGGACGGGCACAATCACCATTACTGTCAACAACGTCAATGATGCACCTATCGCAGTCGCGGATTCGTTTGCCGTGACCGAAGACACACCCACAGACCTCGCGCTTACAGGCAATGACTCCGATATCGATTCAACCATCGCCAGCATTAATGTGCTTAGAAATCCTGCTAAAGGTTCTGTATCGGTCAATGGCGCGCAACTGACCTATACACCGGCTCAAGATTTCTCAGGAGCCGATAGTTTTACCTATTCGGCCCAGGACGCCGAAGGATTAGTCAGCAATACCGTCACCGTGACGCTTACAGTGGAGGCGGTGACCACGACGCTGATGATCGCAACTGCGGTGACCATCCCAACAGAAAATTACAGCGTGACCAACAACGCTGAGTTCGGCGCTTCTGCTCTTGTTTCGTCACTGCAGTCCTTTGATATACCACCCAACACCGTTTCCTTTTTGGTTGCACTTGAAGGAGTTGATGTAGGTACCGGCAGCGGTCAGCTATTTATTGCAGAATTGATTTCCCCTTCGGGTGATTCTCTGGTGCCGTTTCAGCGCGGCGTGAATTTTTGCGACGGCGGCATGTGTGCAACCCTGGTGCCAAGAAATGATAACTTCACGGCGGAGCAGGGTAGTTGGCGAATGTCCTTGGGGACACTGGATGGCAATCTTGCCAATATTGATTTTGCGAACCTTTCGCTCAATATTTCAATGCGAGTCGGTCCAACACCCAACCTGGCATTGGCTTCTCCCGCCCGATTGAGCATCAAGCCTTTTGTTTCTGCTACTACGCCAACCTCCGCTAATATGCAGCTCATTCTTGATGAACTCATTAGCTTCGGCACAGCTAATGGCATCATCATGAATGTGGCGCCCTTCACTGTCATCACTGATGACCGATTCAGAATGGTGCCAGGTGATTTTAAGGACCCCTTAACTAATGAGTTAGTGGCGATGGCTGATCCCACTCAGATCAACCTGTTTTTTCTAGAGTCCTTCTCAGGCATAGGAGGTGGCTCCCTGCTCGGTTTGGCGGGCGGTATTCCAGGTCCAATGGGTTTGGTGAGTAACCGCAATGGTGTGTTGATTAATGCGACGGCAACATTCACGGCGGTTAATTTGCCGTTTTGGTCTCGAACCACGGCGGAAATTGCCTTTCATGAGATGGGCCATTACTTAGGCCTGTATCATACAACGGAACAAACCTTTAATGCCTTTGACGTGCTCACTGATACGCCAGAATGTACCGATACAAACGGCAATTTGATTGCAGATGTTGATGAATGTGCCGACGGCCTGAACCCCTTGTTCTGGAATAACGACTTCCTGACGCCCAAGGAGACATTAACCCCCCAGCAACGCCGAGTCCTTTACTTCTCACCCATCGCAATGGCTGTTGGCACAGGGTTGAACTAGAGACTGAACAAATAGTTGAGCTTGTAATTGGCGTAAGCAGCCTCACGGTCTACCTCAAGAGCATAGGTGAGCACTTTTGCAGGCCTACATAAATAATGGTTTGACCGACT
>JBLHQQ010000036.1:0-13002 GCA_047625245.1 Candidatus Azotimanducaceae bacterium | reverse complement strand
CTGGTGGCGCCTGGCGAGATCGCTCCAATCTTGAAGATAATCAAGATCCAAAACTTTGCCGGACTGAGTATTTTCAAGGCAAAGCAGTCGTGTAATCGCAAAATGAAAGTCGTCTGGCTTAATCAAAGCCTCAATGCTGTCTAAGGGAATCTGGCCCTTAGCATCAAAGGGGATGGTGCAGGGCTGTATACCCCCTAGAACCGCGGCACCACCGCCTTCATATTGATAGGTATGGGCGGTAGATCCGACAATATATTCATGCCCACGCTGGCAGTGGCTGAGGATCCCAAGAAGATTCGTTTGCGTACCAGAAACGGCAAACAAGGCCGCTTCCTTGCCTGTCAGTTCTGCTGCATAGTTCTCCAACTCATTGACGGTCGGGTCTTCCCCATAAACATCATCCCCAAGGGCCGCGGACTGCATGGCCGCTCGCATCTCCGAACCGGGTTGGGTCACAGTGTCGCTGCGAAGATCTATCAAACTAGTGCGTCCTTCTGTAGGCGAAGTTCAAGCGAGAACCATAAGTGCTAGGAGGTTGGTTCCCAAAGCTCAATGGGATTCCCTTCGGGATCGATCAAACGAGCAAAACGGCCGTTAGCATAACTATCCGGGTCCGAAACCTCAATTTTGCTGGCTCTAAGCCTGGTGACTAGTAGGTCCAAATTCCGCACACGGAAGTTGATCATCCATTGTTTATCAGGGTTACCCAGATAGGCTGTTGATTTGTGCATCGGGGTAAACACCGTGGGGCCGGCTTCCTGCCGCCAGGGTTGCTCTTCATCAGCACTGGGCACGGGGCTAATACCAAGATGTTCGGTATACCAGGCTGACAGGGTTGATGGATTATTGGCGCGAAAAAACACGCCACCGATACCCACAACTAGCTTTTCTTCCGCAGCCAGCAATTCTGGACTCATAAGAAGTCCTAATATCAACAGCGCAAATTTCATAGGATTTCCGTTTCTACTTTTGATGACAGCGTTTATACACCAGATTGACATCCATATCCCATGTCCTTAATGTACTGGGAGGGTTGCAAACCCCAGTCCTCTTGAACTGAAGACCTTTTTCAGGGACAAAGCCCAGCGTATTGCATGATTCACATCAGTTCCGGAACCGACATGTCTTCATCCACAGTCCCAAGAGTCACCGAAAAGCAGCTCATCGGCATTAAGCGTCGAGCCAAACAATTGTCCCGCCAAGATAAAACCAGAACGTATATGCAGCATCTGGATTTCGTCAGTCAGGAGCAGTTAGGCGTTGGCCGCTTTCAGGATGCTAGCAAACAAGCCGTCCGGGCTGAACCCGTGACACCGTTGTCACTTTACCTCCAGGCGTGCCAAGACGCCTACTTCGAAATCTAGGAACCCCCTATGTACACTGGAATTGTGCAACGTATGCTGCCAATAGAGCAGCTGGTCCGCAAAACTGGACTAATGGTTTTCAGCCTAAAGTTTGATGACGAACTTCTCGATAGATTGGAAGAGGGTGCCAGTGTCGCGGTGAACGGCTGCTGCTTTACTGTTACTGGCTTCGACGGCTCGCTGGTCAGTTTCGATGCCATTGCCGAAACACTTGAGATTACTAACCTCAAATACTTAGAGATTGGTCATCAAGTAAACGTCGAACGTTCAGCGAAGTCTGATGCGGAAGTAGGAGGCCATATCTTGTCGGGACATATCATCGACACTGCTAAGATCATCGACGTCCTTGAGACCGAAAACAATCGTCGGTTGACCTTTCAAGCCGACCCTGATTGGCTGAAATTTGTCTTCAATAAGGGCTTTCTAGCTCTAAACGGCTGCAGCTTGACCGTAGCCCACATTGATCGAAAACTTGCTCAATTTTCAATTAACCTGATCCCTGAAACCCTGGCCCGAACCAACTTCAACCTGTTAAAGGTAGGAGATGAAGTCAATATCGAAATCGATTCTCAGACCCAGGTGATTGTCGAAACCGTTGAAAGAGTAATGGCCGAAAGATTCCCCGACGGCAAGTAGCTTGAGATCAAGCAGAATTGCTTTAACATGCGCTCCTTTTGAAACAATACAGCCATGACTGATTTGCAGCTATTCGACACTTATGAACGGAAGGTTCGTCCGTTCATACCGCTTACCCCTGGTAAGGTCGGACTCTATTGCTGCGGCCCAACGGTTTACAATTTTGCCCATATCGGCAATCTCCGCACCTACGTCTTTGAGGACATTCTGCATCGCGTACTCAAGATAAATGGCTTTGATGTCGACTTTGTCATGAATATTACTGACGTCGGTCACCTCACGTCGGACGCCGACTCTGGCGAGGACAAGATGGAAGTGGGTTCAAGAGCCTCGGGCATGACGGCCTGGCAGATGGCGGACTTTTACACGGAAGCATTTCAGGCAGATCTGGCCTCCCTTAACATCGTTGGACCCAATACCTGGTGCCGAGCCACGGACCATATCAAAGAACAAATCGAGTTTATTCAGGACCTTGAGAACAAAGGTTATACCTACCGGAACAAGGACGGTATTTACTTCGATTCAAGAAAGCTTAATAGCTATGGTTATCTGGCACGGCTTGACATAGACGGCTTGATGGCTGGGGCACGAGTGGATAATGAACGACGCCACGTAACGGATTTTGCCCTTTGGAAGTTTTCTCCAGAAGATGAGCAGCGCCAGATGGAATGGGAAAGCCCCTGGGGTATTGGCTTCCCAGGCTGGCATATCGAATGCTCGGCCATGTCGGCAAAATTCCTCGGAGACTACTTTGACATCCATTGTGGGGGCGAAGATCACATCTCCATACACCATACCAATGAGATCGCTCAAACCGAGGCTAGCCGAGGTACAAGGCTGGCTAACTTCTGGATGCATGGATATTTCCTGCAACTCGACAGCGCTAAGATGTCAAAGTCCACCGGCGATTTCTTAAGACTTCAGGCACTGCCAGACCGAGGTATTGATCCTCTGGTGTATCGTTACTTCTGCCTCACTGCCCACTACCGAACTCAAATGTCGTTCAGCTGGGAATCTCTGAAGGCTAATGGCGTTGCACTTCGACGCCTTTACGAAGCTGCTTTTGAGTGGGGCGAATCCTCTGAAAACCCCATTCCTGAGTATATGGAACGCTTTATGGTCTGTATTAATGATGACCTAAACATGCCAAGAGCTCTCGCTGTGGCATGGGACCTAATCAAAGTCGATGCACCAACTGCCGATAAGAAGGCAACTCTGTTAGCTTTCGATGTGATATTTGGATTGGATATAGCCGATTGGAAGCCTGAAGTGATCGAGGTGCCTGATGCGGTTCTGGCAATGGCCGAAGCCAGAGAAACAGCCCGACAAAACAAAGAGTGGGCCAGGGCGGATGAACTCCGAGATGGGGCTCTAGCCGCCGGTTATGTTATTGAAGATACCAGAGAAGGCCCCAGAGTTAAGAAAGTCTAGTGGTCTATCCGCCACCGGTCGGTATCGGTGGTGGGGCTACCTAACAACTCAATACCCAGGAAACAGCCGCCGTTAGCAGCAGAAACATCTAATGCAGAACAGCTAAAAGTTGTGACAATCAATTCCCGAGCGTCACAGGCATTCACCTTGGCAAAAGTTCCGCTATACTGCGCTGACAAATTTTGCCGATACTGACGTCAGAGGACGTAATTGAGCCCATTTTTCGAAAAACTGCAGCAACGCCGATTAAAGACGGACTCTTTCCTGTGCATTGGCCTGGACACAGACCCAAATCGAATTCCTCAGATCCTCGCTAACGATCCAGACCCGTCATTTAGTTTCAATCGCGAAATTATCGACGCGACACATGATCTCGTTGCTTGCTACAAACCTCAAATTGCCTACTACAGCGCCTTTGGAGCCGAAGATACATTGCTGGCAACCATCGAATATGCCCAAAAGTTGGGTGTTCCAGTTCTTCTTGACGCAAAGCGAGGCGACATCGGCAGTACAGCGGATATGTACGCAAAAGAGCTGTTCGAGCGTTTTAAAGCCGATGCTGTGACCATCAACCCATATATGGGCGTCGATGCGATGCAACCCTTCCTCGACTATCACGACAAGGGCATCTATATACTTTGCCGCACCTCTAATCCTGGTGGCAGCGATATTCAGAATCTAGTACTCGAGAGTGGCCAAACCCTCTATGAGCATATTGCGGAGCAGGCTGCCAGCCAATGGAATGAAAACCACAATGTGGCATTGGTGGTCGGTGCAACGCGACCCGAAGAGATTGGCCGTATTCGATCCCTCGCCGGTGAAATGGACTTTCTGCTGCCCGGTGTTGGCGCTCAGGGAGGCGATATTGCGCAGCTTATGGAAAATGGCCAGGGAGGCGGTCTATTGATCAGCTCATCTCGCGGCGTGATCTACGCCTCGGACCAATCAGATTTTGCCGGGGCAGCGCGCCAGACAGCCGATCAAACCAGGCTGACGATCAATCGTTATCGCTGATCCTAAGCTGCTCAGGTTTGTCGCGAGAGCTCTATTAGTCTTGGCACTTTGTGTCATCACCTGGCTTGCCCTGACTTCGGAACCTCCAAAAACCAGTCAAATCATCGGCTGGGACAAAGCCAATCACGGCCTGGCATTTTTTGTTTTAGCAGGTTTGGGTTATTTTTCGGTTCTTCAACGAGACATGCTGGTCTGGGTGTTACTGGCAACCTACGGCGTAGCCATTGAGCTTAGCCAGTCGTATTTAGGTTACCGCTATTTTGAATTTGCCGATATGCTCGCCAACTGCGTGGGCATCGGCCTGTTTGTGCTTTGCCGCCCACTATTGCTAAGGTTGAGTTTGCTACGAAATCTAAAACATCCGGAGATAGAACCATGATGAATAAAGGCCTGCTTGCCATGATCACTTCGGTTGCGTTGTTGATGCCAATGGTATCTCTCGCTGAGTGGACTCTAGACGGCGCTCACTCCAGCCTGGGGTTCGTTTCCATTAAAAATGGTTTAGTCGTTGAGTCCCATGACTTCAAAAATCTAAGCGGCAGCATAGAAGCCGATGGCGATGCCGAATTGGTGATTGATCTCAACAGCGTCGATACCCTGATTCCAATCAGAAATGAACGAATACGAGCGATGCTCTTTAATACTGAGAAGTACGCTGAAGCAGTTGTTCGCATCCCTCTTGATATAGATAGGTACAGCGGGCTTAAGATCGGCGCCAACGCAACAGACTCGGTCAAGGGAACGCTGTATCTGAATGGAATCACGGCAGAGGTCATGACTTCGGTTATTGTGGTGCGAGGTAAAAGTCATGTTGTCGTTAGCAGCGTAAAGCCAATGATATTGAACGCAGCACAGTGGGGCTTAGTACCAGGAATAGAAGCCTTAAGAGCCATCGCGAACTTAACCTCGATCACGCCAGCGGTACCGGTCAGCTTTAGCCTAAAATATAATCTCGACGTTAATGAGGACAGCCCCTCTAACTAGAACCTAGAGATCGAACTCGGCGAAGATGGGGCAATGATCAGAGGGTTTATCCATTCCTCTGATTTCGTAGTCGATGCCCGCGTCTAACAACTTGGACCGGAGTACCTCTGTCGCCATAATTAGGTCGATCCGTAAACCACGCTTGGGTTCACGCTCAAAACCACGACTTCGGTAATCAAACCAACTAAAAAGATCATCGGCTGTCGGAGCAAGGTGCCTATAGGTGTCAAACAAGCCCCAATCCGCAATCAGCTGTAACCATTCTCTCTCTTCTGGAAGAAAGCTAGTTTTTCCATCTTTAAGCCATCGCTTCATATTGGCTTCACCAATCCCGATATCCAGATCAATGGGTGCTACATTCATATCGCCCATCACCAGAACCGGCGTTTGCGCATCACAATCTCTTTTCAAAAATGCCAGTAGGTCAGCGTAATAAGCAGCCTTAGCTGGAAACTTAGTGACGTGCTTGCGACTCTCGCCCTGGGGAAAGTAGCCGTTTGCTACCTTCACAGCCGTGCCATTCACGTCAATTACAGCACTCACAAAACGACGTTGGCTTTCGCCCGTATCGTTAGGAAACCCCGTTAGCACATCGCGCATGGGTGATTTCGTCAGCAGCGCCACACCATAATGAGTCTTTTGACCAGTAAAGGCAGCGTGGTAACCCAAAGCTTCTATAGCTTCTAAAGGAAAATCCTCATCCGTGACTTTGGTTTCCTGCAAACCAATGACTTCAGGTTGATACTTGTTGATCACAGCTTCGAGTTGATGAAGACGGACGCGAATACTGTTGACGTTAAAAGAAACGGCTTTCATATGATTTTTAGTCTCGCTTACCCGTCACAAGATCACGAAACTTGTCGAGCAGTGTTTCGTATTTATAGTCAGTAAACTCACCCGCGTCAAAATACATGCCGTGTTTGTCGGGGCAGGCCTCATACCAGATATGTGGTTGCTTAGGATCTGAAACCTTCTCCATCTTCTTATCACACCTTGGACAGTTGACGTCATCGATCTTGTTATATTCCTTCCCCACCTCCGGATCGCCAGAATCAATAAATTCAGACATCCATTTACCTTTCAGCTTCTCGGCTTCCCCGGCATCAAACCAGATACCTTTACAGTTGGTGCATCGATCGATAATCAGATCACGCCCGTAGGTCACTTCTTCCATCGCTGAATGGCATTTGGGACATTCCATAGGGGGCTCGCTTGTCGGTGAATGTTGATACTTCATTTGAGGCTAATAAGATTATACACGACCTATTCAAGCACCGTCACTCAGCGATTTAGCTCTGCGAGATTATCAAATAGAGCCAGGGCTTCGGGGTTGGCTAAAGAGGCCTGATTTGCAACCGGCAACCCATTCACTACATTTCGCACGGCAATTTCAACGATTTTGCCGCTTATAGTCCTTGGAATATCTGCGACTTGGATGATCTTGGCTGGAACATGACGTCTGGTGGTGTTGGCTTGTATCACCTCCTTGATATGTTCTATCAGTTGTTCTGTCAGCACTAGACGATCAGCCAAACGAACAAACAACACAATCCGTTCATCGTCCTGCCATGCTTGACCAATCGCTAATGACTCCAGCACCTCTTGAATCTTTTCAACCTGCCGGTAAATTTCTGCCGTGCCGATTCTAACGCCAGAGGGGTTCAGTACTGCATCACTGCGACCATGAATGATGGCCCCTCCAGATTCAGTAATCTCACCATAGTCACCGTGGGTCCAAACCCCGGGGTGCTGGCTAAAGTAGGAATTGTGAAACTTTTCGTTGTCCGGGTCTCTCCAAAACCCAACGGGTATAGAGGGAAATGGATGCGTACATACGAGCTCGCCGGTGACGCCAGCAGTGCTATTGCCTTGCTCATCCCAAAATTCGACAGCCATGCCGAGCCCTTTGCACTGAATTTCACCAGAGTAAACCGGCAGGTTCGGGTTCCCGAGAAGAAAGCAGGAGATGATGTCAGTGCCACCGCAAATAGAGGCGAGATTAACGTCTTTTTTGAAGTCCCGGTAAACGTATTCGAAGCCGGTTCGGTTAAGGGGCGATCCGGTGGATAAGATCCCGCGCAAACTTGTGAGTTTATGGCTTTGGATCGGTTTGATACCGAGCTGCTCAATTGAGGCTAAATAGCGCGCACTAACGCCAAACACCGTGATGTCCTCATCATCGATCATATCGATTAGCACGTGGCCTTTTTTCGCCAGTGGAGAGCCGTCAAAAAGTACCAGAGGACAACCACAGGAAAGGGCTGAGACAAGCCAGTTCCACATCATCCAACCACAGGTGGTGTGAAAAAACAGAGTGTCAGAACGCGAAAGATCGGTATGTATTCGATGTTCTTTGTGATGTTGCAAAAGAGTGCCACCGGCTCCATGCACAATACACTTTGGAATGCCGGTTGTGCCTGAAGAAAAGTTGATGTAGATCGGATGATTAAACGGCAGTCTTTCGAATACGATAGGCAATTGCCTATGCCGCCGCAGAAAGTCGTCATAACGGCAAACGTCATCGAGCTCTGATAGTGCTTCCCGACCTTCGGATTCAAAAAATGGCACTAGTACAGTGGTTTGTACGGTGGGTAAATTTTCGCGAATCGCCTTAATCTTGTCACGGCAATCAATGACTTTGCCGTTATAGAAATAGGCATCAACCGCAAACAAAAGTTTTGGCTCGATCTGACCAAACCGGTCGGTAGCACCCGCAACGCCAAAGTCCGGTGAACAAGATGACCAGATAGCGCCAATACTGGTGGTCGCTAACATAGCAATAATGGTTTCACTGATATTGGGGAGGAACGCCGCGACACGATCACCGGCGACGATGCCTTCTCCGCGTAACACAGATGCCAGAGCTTCTACTCGATCATACAACTCATTGAAGGTAAGCACGCTTCGATCAGTGGTCTCCAAACGGCTAATCAGAGCAGGGCGGTCATCTCTATAGCGCAGAAGGTTCTCTGCGAAATTAAGTCGCAATTCGGGGAACCATTGAGTACCAGGAAACTGATCGAGATCGGTTGCTGCAGGATCTAACGACCCATCTCCGATCAGCTCAGATGTCACCCACACTTCACGCCAAAACTGCGCAGCTTGCTCAATGCTCCATTGGTGCAATGCCGCGTAGTTGTCGAATTTTTGGCTGGTGAGTAATTCAATATGAGCCTGAAAACTGGAAAGATTTGTCTTCGCTACTTGTGAACTGGAGGGCTGCCAAAGCACTTCACTTGACGTCATACGGTTTTTGCTCGCGCGACTTTAGATTGGCTTTCCCGACCCAATAAATCCGAGATAAATTGTCCGACCTCGATTATCTTGTCGAGCTCGATGCCCGTCTCGATCCCTAGCCCTTCAAGCATATAAAGCAAATCTTCGGTCGCTACATTGCCACTGGATCCTTTGGCATAGGGACAACCACCGAGCCCGGCGACAGAACTATCGACAACACTGACGCCCATTTGCAGCGAGGCATAAATATTCGCCAGGGCCTGCCCATAGGTATCGTGACAATGTACTGCAACTTGTGGGTCGTGATGCTCCATAACGGCTTCTAACATATGCTGAAAACTCAGCGGGGTACCAACGCCAATCGTGTCCCCAAGGGAAACCTCGTAGCAGCCCATGTCGAATAAAGCGTCTGATACAGCGCGTACCGACTTCGGTTCGATGGCACCTTCATAGGGGCAGCCAATAACGCAGGAGACATAACCACGGACAGGGATTTGATGAGTTTGTGCCAAGGCCATCACTGGTTCGAATCGGGCCAAGCTTTCGCTAATGCTGCAATTGATATTACGTTGAGAAAAGCTTTCTGATGCAGCAGCGAATACGGCAACTTCGTCAGCCCGCGAATCAATCGCGGCGAGCATACCTCGCTCGTTGGGCACCAGAGCGGCATAGGTTGCTCTGTCATCACGCCGAAGATTCGCAAATACCTCATCAGTACCTGCCATTTGAGGTATCCATTTGGGCGATACAAAACTTCCGGCTTCAATGCTTCGAATACCGGCGCCGACAAGTTTTTCGATGAGCTCGATTCTGATTTCCGGGTTTAGGTTGTTCACTTCATTCTGAAGACCATCACGAGCACCCACTTCATAAACTTTAACAAATTGGGGTAGTGGTGAAGATAGCGCCATCTAGGAAACCTCTTTGTCTTCTTCGTTCTCTTGTTGGGCCTCAAACTCTATGAGCGGGTCACCGCCTGAAACAAGATCTCCGACTGCAAAGAACACTTCTTTAACCATGCCTTTTGTATGGGCGCGGATCACATGTTCCATCTTCATCGCCTCCATAATAACGATCGAATCGCCGGCTTCAACGGCCTCTCCTGCAGCTTTGACTATATCCACTATAGTACCGTTCATAGGTGCCGCAAAGGACCCAACTGAAACTCCAGCCCCATCATAGTCAATGCTCTGTGGCTGCGAAAAATAGAAACTCGCCTGCAGGTCTACCAGGTAATAACCATCTTTGTGAGGAAAAACACTAGCGGAAATTCGGTGGCCATCGATTTCTGCTCGAAGTGAATTCTCTGAGTATGACGCCGTCGCGCTAAGGACCTTGTCACCAATACTGAGCTCGAATAACCCTTGCCGCTGTCTAAACCCCGATACAACGTGCTCACCGCCATCTGCAAAAAGGACAAATTGATAAGTGAAATCGGCATTCAAGCGCCAGGCATCTGAAGTTTCCCAGGGAGAGCCGGAACTGCTCGTACTCTTACGCAAAACCAAAAACAGAAATGCCAGCGCTAAATACTGATCAAGATTTTCGACTGTTTGACTGAGTAAATCCCGATTGTTGTGTAAGAAGCCGGTTTCTATCTCGGCTGCTCGAAAGGGTTTGCTGGCGACTAAACGCCGGAGAAACGGGATGTTCGTCGTAACTCCACCGACATGGTATTCACTCAGCGCAATGGACATCCGAGACAGCGCCTCGTCACGATCGCGCCCCCATACAATGAGCTTGGCAATCATTGGATCGTAGTAGACGCCAATTTCATCTCCACACAATACACCGGTATCCACCCGAACGAATTCGCTGGTCTGAGGTTCACTCAGGTAGTCGATGACGCCAGCAGCGGGCAAGTAATCATTATCCGGATCCTCGGCATATATTCGTGCCTCAAAGGCATGACCGTGAATAGTCAGTTCATCCTGAGCAAGGGGCAGGGCTTCACCATTGGCAACCATGAGCTGCCATTCCACTAAATCCTGCCCGGTGATCATCTCAGTGACAGGATGCTCCACTTGGAGACGCGTGTTCATCTCCATAAAGTAAAACTGATGATTGACATCTAGCAGAAACTCAACAGTTCCGGCGCCGACATAATTAATAGCCAAGGCAGCATTGATCGCAGCCTCACCGAGCTGACGCCTAAGTTCTGGTGAAATGCTGGGAGCAGGGGCCTCCTCGATGATTTTTTGATGGCGTCGCTGGATTGAGCAGTCACGTTCAAATAAGTAAACGGCGTTTCCTTGTTGATCACAGAACACCTGTATTTCAACATGTCGAGGTTGAAGCACCAGCCTTTCCACCAACATCCGATCGTCACCAAAGCTGGACTGAGCTTCTCGCTTTGCCGTCTCTAGAGCCTCGGTAAAACCTTGCGGGTCTTCAACAGCTCGCATGCCTTTACCACCGCCCCCAGCTGTCGCTTTTAAGAGCACTGGATAACCAATTTGCTTTGCCGCCGATTCTAATGTTGATGCTGTTTGATCGTCGCCATGGTATCCAGGCACCAGCGGTACCTCGGCTTTTTCCATCAAAGTTTTTGCCGCCGACTTAGAACCCATTGCCTTAATGGCAGAAGCAGGCGGCCCGATAAAAACGACGCCGTGACGTTCACATGCAGCGCAAAACGCCGCGTTCTCTGACAGAAACCCATAGCCAGGGTGAATCGCTTCTGCGCCGGTTAGTAAAGCAGCTTCGATGATTCGCTCGATCAGAAGGTAAGACTTTGACGGCGCAGCCTCGCCAATCAGGACAGCCTCATCGGCCATCTCCACGTGTAGCGCTTTAGCATCGGCCTCGGAGTAGACCGCCACAGTTCGAATCCCCATACGGCGTGCCGTCCGAATCACTCGAACGGCTATTTCGCCTCGATTAGCGATCAATATCTTAGTAAACATAACCGCCACCTACATTCGAAACACGCCGAACCGGGTTTCCGGAATCGGCTGATTAAGAGCAGCAGAAAGTGCTAACCCAAGTACCCGTCTTGAATCTGCGGGATCAATCACACCGTCGTCCCATAACCTTGCAGAGGCATAGTAGGGGTGAGCTTCCTTTTCAAATTGATCAATGATGGGTTGCTTAAAAGATTGTTCGTCTTCGAGCGGCCACTCTTGCCCCTTGCCTTCAATTTGGCCACGGCGGATTTGAGCCAATACGCCTGCAGCCTGCTCACCACCCATGACTGAAATCCGAGCATTCGGCCAGGCAAAAAGAAATCGAGGATCATAAGCTCGTCCGCACATACCGTAGTTACCAGCACCGTAAGAATTGCCGATAATTAAAGTCAGTTTTGGCACCTGGGCGTTGGCGACGGCCATCACCATTTTTGCGCCGTGCTTGGCGATACCTCCGCTTTCATATTGCTTACCCACCATAAAGCCAGTGATGTTTTGAATGAACAACAGGGGGATTTTGCGCTGGCTGCAAAGCTCAATAAAGTGCGCGCCCTTCTGAGCAGATTCACTAAAAAGCACACCGTTGTTGGCAATAATGCCGACCGGATATCCGTACAAACGCGCAAAGCCGCAGACGAGAGTCGCACCAAATAGAGCCTTAAACTCATCGAAGTCAGAAGCATCTACAAGACGAGCAATCACTTCTCGAATATCAAAGGGTTGCTTTGAATCCTTCGGGATTATGCCGTATAGCTCTTGGCAATCGAAAAGTGGCTCCGATGATTCGGTGCTATCAAGCGGGTCAGGCTTGCTGCGATTAAGTCTAGAGATGGCCGTGCGGGCAAGGGCGAGGGCGTGATAGTCATCCTTGGCAAAATGGTCCGTCACCCCGGAAGTGCGGCTGTGCACTTCGGCGCCACCTAATTCCTCCGCTGTGACTTCTTCTCCTGTTGCGGCTTTTACTAGCGGCGGTCCGGCAAGAAATATCGTGCCCTGACCTTGAACAATAATAGACTCGTCCGCCATCGCAGGCACATAGGCGCCACCGGCAGTGCAGGAGCCCATCACAACTGCAATCTGCGGGATGTTCTTGGCGGACATGTTTGCCTGGTTGAAAAAGATCCGACCGAAGTGTTCGCGGTCCGGAAAAACTTCATCTTGATTCGGCAAGTTGGCGCCACCTGAATCAACCAGATAAATGCAGGGCAAATTGTTTTGTTCGGCAATGGCCTGAGCACGCAGATGTTTTTTAACTGTCAGTGGATAATAAGTGCCCCCCTTAACCGTCGCATCGTTGACCACGATCACACACTCTTGCCCCGAGACACGTCCAACACCGGTAATGATGCCTGCAGCAGGAATATCATCCGCGCCGTATACCTCATAAGCTGCGAATTGAGACAGCTCCAAAAACGGCGAACCTTCATCCA